>JBDRDZ010000060.1:0-15995 GCA_043820165.1 Patescibacteria group bacterium | reverse complement strand
TGATAAACTATCAGGTTTGGATCCTGATCAAGTTTTTTTTTAATTTTTTCAGATAGCTTGCGTTCTGGTGTTGCTTCTTCTTCCTGTTTTTCCTTGAAAAACTGTTGAATGCTCGTCGCGCAGCTTTCACAGAATTTGCTTGATTCTGGAGCTGGTTTACCGCATTGGATGCATCTGCTCATATGCAACTATTCTATCACGTTAACAAAAACCGGCCCAAGCGGGCCGGATTATTATGCAGTCACGGTCTGTTTAACATTGATTTTAATTTCTTCTTTCGCTGAATCGATATTGACTGTGGCTTCATCCGGAACCTTACCAGTAATGATCTGCATGGCCAGTGGATCAAGAATCATTGTTTGAATTATCCGTTTTAAAGGCCGGGCGCCGAATTGTGGATCAAACCCTTTTTCTGCCAGTAGTTTTCGAGCTCGTTCTGTAACTTTGAGTTCAATCTTACGCTGTTCCTTAAGTCTTTTTGAGACTTTTTCAATTTGTAATTGAACGATGGCGGCAATATTTTCCTCGGAAAGCGCATGGAAGAAGATGATCTCATCAATGCGATTTAAAAATTCCGGTTTGAAGTGTTCCTTCATTAGTTCAAGAACTTTATTTTTAGCGCCTGATTCTTCAGTTGTAACTGAATCATCGCTAAAACCAATGCCGCCAAACTTGCCGCTACTCAGGATGATATCTGAACCCATGTTTGAAGTCATGATGATCACGGTATTCTTGAAGTTAATTTTCCGGCCTTTGGAATCGGTAATATGACCATCGTCAAGAATCTGTAACAAAATATTGAAGACATCCGGGTGAGCTTTTTCGATTTCATCAAATAGTACAACAGAGTAGGGGTGCCGGCGGATTTTTTCCGTCAGCTGACCGGCTTCATCGTAACCAATGTAACCTGGCGGCGAACCGATCATTTTGCTAACTGAATGTTTCTCCATGAATTCAGACATGTCAACCCGGATCAAGGCTTCTTCGTCGTTGAACATGAATCCAGCCAATGCTTTTGCTAATTCAGTTTTACCTACTCCAGTTGGGCCCAGGAAGATAAACGAACCAATCGGCCGTTTTTCCTCTGAAATGCCAGCACGAGAACGTCGCAGGGCGTTGCTGACCGCATTGATAGCTTCATCCTGGCCAACGATTTGAGTTCGAAGGTTTTCTTCCATCTTAGCTAGCTTTTCAAGTTCGCTTTCGAGCATCTTCGAAACTGGAATATGTGTCCAGCGGGAGACGATGGCAGCAATTTCTTCTTCAGCAATATCCTCTTTGAGCAATCCGCGTTCTGCTTGGAATTTTTTTAGTTCATCTTGAGATTTTTTTAGGTCCTCACGTTTTTGAGGAATAACGCTGTAGCGAATCTCGGCAACTTTTTGCAAATCACCACGACGTTCTTCAAACTCAGACTGACTTGTAAGCTTATCAATCTCGTTTTTTAAATCTTGAATATTTTTGATGTGATCCTTTTCATTTTTCCAGCGCAACTCAAGCTCTTTTGATTGTTCTTTTGAATCAGCAAGAGCCTGTTTGATCTGTTTCAAGCGTAATTTTGATTCCTTATCTTCTTCCTTTAACAGTGATTGTTTTTCAATCGCTAAGCGCATTTCTTCTCGCTTCATTCGATCAAGCTCTTCTGGCATGGAATCAATCTGCATTCGAAGCGCAGCTGCCGCTTCATCGACTAAGTCGATGGCTTTATCCGGTAGGTTGCGGTCGGAAATATAGCGATGTGAAAGTTCGGCCGCTGCCACGAGCGCTGTATCACTGATACGTACGCCATGATGGATTTCATACTTTTCTTTAATACCACGCAAGATAGCGATGGTATCCTCAACTGAAGGTTCCTCGACCATTACCGGTTGAAAACGGCGTTCCAAAGCGGCGTCTTTTTCAATATATTTTTGATATTCTTTAAGCGTTGTGGCACCAACTGCATGGAGCGTGCCGCGGGCCAGGGCGGGCTTTAGTAGATTGCCAGCGTCCATTGGCGATTCGTCACCTTTACCGGCGCCAACCAAAGTATGCAGCTCATCGATGAAGAGAATGATCATGCCGTTTGACTGCTCAATTTCTTTGATAACGGCTTTGAGACGCTCTTCAAATTCACCCCGGAATTTAGTGCCAGCGACTAACGCACCCAAATCAAGTGAGTAAAGTTGTTTATCTTTTAGTGTTTCCGGCACGTCACCTACGGTAATGCGCTGAGCTAAACCTTCAGCAACAGCTGTTTTTCCTACACCGGCTTCACCAATCAAGACAGGATTATTTTTTGTGCGACGAACCAGAACCTGCATAATGCGACGGATCTCTTCATCGCGGCCGATTATCGGATCAAGTTTTCCGTGAGCTGCCATCTCGGTCAGGTTGATGCAGTACTTTTCTAAAACTTGAAATTTAGATTCAGGCTCAGTTGTATCAACTTTTTGGTTACCACGAACATCCTTGAGGGCGGTCATGACATCATCTTCATTAATTTTATGACTTTGAATCAGACGACCAACGTTTTTGTCAGCCATTAAACCAATAAAAAGATGTTCAGTTGAAATAAAATCATCACCGAACTCTTTTGTCTTCTTTGCTGCTACCTGAAGTACTCTGGCTAATTGCGGCGTTAGCATCACCTGACCGATACCACCGGTTTCAAAGCCTTGCGTCTTGGGTAAAGTATCAAGTATTTTTTCAACATCACTTTTAAGAGTTGAAGCCGGAGCATTCATTTTTTGTAAAACTGAAAGGACAATACCGTCCTCTTGACTCAGTAGAGCAGAAAGGAGGTGAATTGGTTCAATGCCTTGCTGGCCATTATCGTTGGCGATCATCTGCGCAACCTGGATAGCCTCTTGTGATTTGGATGTAAAGTCATTGGGAATCATAAGTGAAGTGATTGGATAATTTAGCAGCTGAGTGATAAAAATCACATAGCCACTTCCGATTAGCACTCTATATTGTAGACTGCTAATCTGTTGATGTCAAGAATAAATATGGATATCTTGAAAATACTTAAAAAATTAGCTACACTGGGCTCATGATGAACTTCACCAGAGCATTAATAATTATTGGCCTTGTCATTATCGGACATGCGATGGGCATGTTTTTTGAGCTTTATTGGTTCTGGCCTTGGTACGATATGCCAATGCACTTCGGCGGGGGATTAGCGGCTGGAGCTTTGGGATTAGCAATTTGGAATGAAGGTGTAGAAGATGTCAGCTTTAAAGGTTGGATGGCTAAACATTTGAAGTGGTGGCTGGTTCCATTGTTCGTTCTTGGGATCGTGGCCATAATCAGTGTCGCTTGGGAACTCCACGAGTATATTTTGGATGAACTTTTTGCCAAAGATTTTATACGTCAGCCAAGCATCGCTGACACCATGGCTGATTTTACATTCGATACGATTGGTGGCTTGGTAGCTATTCTATTATTCCATCGTTTTCGTAAGTAACTTGTATGCACTTCAATATTTTTGGAGTCAGATTAGACGATTTAACTGCTCAGGATCTTGAAGAAAAATTTGAGCAATGGTTATTAGGCAGCGAGCAAAAAATTATTGTCACGCCTAATGCAGAATTTTTATTAAGGGCTCGAAAAGATGAGCTTTTTACAGATACACTTTGCGCTAGTGATTTGTCACTACCAGATGGTATTAGCATGGTTTATGCCGTTTTAGCTTTGACTGATGAAAAATTACATAATCGTCATACCGGAGTTGATGCTGTTTATCATTTGGCTGAACTTTGTCATAAAAATGCCAAGCGCTTGTTACTGTTTGGTGGCAATCCCGGAAGTGCGGAGCAATCAGCTTTGACTCTACAAAATATTTACCCCGGGCTCGATGTAGTCCATCTCGATCCTGGCCATGTTGCAGTGGACGGGGAAGGGGAGCCGCAAATTTCAGCCGAGGTGCTTAGAAAAATTGATGAATTTCAGCCGGACGTTATTGCTGCGGCTCTTGGAGTTAAAAAGCAAGAATTATTCTGTACTCAATATCTCAATCATTTTCCAAGTATTAAAATTGCAATCGGGGTAGGGGGATCGTTCGAAACAATCGCTGGAGTTTTACCACGAGCGCCATATTGGATGCGTAGCGCTGGTCTGGAGTGGCTCTGGCGGCTGAAGTTGCAGCCAAAATCAAGAAGCAAACGTATTTTTAAGGCCATTATTGTATTCCCATTATTGGTCGCTTGTGAGACAGTAAAAAAATGGCGATTTAAACAAGCTTGTTTAAATGTTTTTCCTGTGGTGATCGAACAATTAAATCTAAAAAGATCCAATCGAGCCAAAAGAGCTAAAACTGTGGTAAAATCAGCCAGCTCAACATCTCAAAACAAATCTATGAAAATCAGAACGCGTATCGCTCCATCGCCAACCGGCTATGTTCATATTGGGACATTGCATACGGCCTTATTTAATTATTTATTAGCCAAGCAATCCGATGGTGATTTTATTATTCGCATTGAGGATACTGATCGAGAAAGATTGGTTGAAGGAGCAACCGAGAATTTGTTAGGCGTTTTTCTGCAGCTCGGTCTAAAACACGACGAGGGACCGTATGTGGATGAGAACGGGGTTTTAGACGAAAAGGGCGCCTACGGGCCGTATACTCAGTCTCAGAGGCTGGAAACCTATCGAAAGTACATTAATCAGCTGGTGGCAGAAGACCACGCCTATGCTTGTTTTTGCACCAAAGAAAGATTGGATGAAATGCGTCAGGCTCAACAGGCCACCAAACAGTCGCCTCGTTACGACGGCAGTTGTCGAAGACTTTCTGCTGAAGAACGAAAGGCAAAAATTGATAGTGGCAAACCATACGTCATCCGTCTAAAAGTACCTGAAGGGGGAAGCGTTGAATTTGATGATTTAATTCGCGGCAAAATCGTTATAAAAACTAGTGAAGTTGATGATCAAGTAATTCTAAAGTCTGACGGTTATCCGACATACCATTTAGCAGTCGTTGTCGATGATTATTTAATGCAGATTACTCATATTGTTCGTGGTGAAGAATGGCTGTCATCAACTCCAAAACATGTGTTACTTTATCAATATCTTGGATTTGATTTGCCAACTTTTGCTCATTTACCGCTACTACTCAATCCGGACAAGACAAAATTATCAAAACGTCAGGGTGATGTGGCGGTGGAAGACTATTTAAAACGTGGTTATTTACCAGCAGCGCTGATCAATTTTGTTGGCACGCTTGGTTTTAATCCTAAGTCTGATGAGGAAATTTATAGTTTGAATGAATTGATCAAATTGTTTGATCTGACTAAAGTTAACAAATCAGGCGCAGTTTTAAACATGGATAAACTTGACTGGATGAATAATCATTATATCCGGCAGTTGAGCGAGGCAGATTTGGCCGAAGCGGCCAGATCGTTCGTTCAAGCAGATGTTGATAATGAGTTTGTTCGTCGAGTATTAGTCATCGAACGTGAAAGGGTTAATCGTCTTGATGAACTTCAGGATCGGATTGAGTTATATCTTGAAGAACCAAGTTACGATCCGAGTGTTTTGATTTGGAAAAAAGCCGATAAACAAGACGCTCTGGAACAACTGACAAATATCCGAAACGTAATTTCCGAGATGAATGATCAAGCTTTTGAAAAATCGGAAAGTATCGAAAAACAGATTAAAGAGTATATTGAAAAGAATGAACTACAAAACGGCAATGTATTATGGCCGTTGCGGGTTGCTTTGTCTGGAAAAGAAAAATCTGCTAGTCCATTTGAATTACTTTGGGCCTTAAAAAAAGAGAAAAGCTTAACTCGACTGGATCGGGCATTGAAAATTCTGCTATAATAGAGCTGTGGCAATAAAAAGCCTAAAATTGACCGGAAAAAAACTTGGGTTGTTAGCTATCGTCATTGTCTTTTTAGCTGGTGGCAATTTTGTGCTGGCCCAAACTACCAACGATGAAGAGACGATTTCAGTTGATGATCTTCAAGATCAAATAGATACTAGAGAATCAGAAATTGATAGGATCAATAAGCGTATTGATGAATATCGTGAAAAACTTTCAGAATATACAAGCGAGACGGCCAATCTATTGAATGATATTTCAATGATCGAGAACCAGATTGCCATCGCTCAGCTCGATGTTGACATGACGCAAATCGAGATCGAACAACAACAACTAGAGGTTCAGGTACTTGACGAAAAGATTAAACAAGAATCACAGCAGCTATCCAGTCAGCGGACAATGCTGCAAGAAATGATTTTTACGCTTCATCGTCGCTCTCGCATCGGTTTACTGGAGATAGTTTTTGGTAGTGATAATTTTAGCGAGCTGTTTGTTGAACTCGATCAGCTGGAGAGCGTTAATGCTGATTTGAATAGTGCCTTAGCGGCAACAAAACTATCGAAAGAAAGTCTAGAATCAAACAAAGTTAAGCAGGAGGAGCGCGTGGATGATCTTATTGATCTTGAACTTGAATTGGGAAACAGAGTCGTTACCATGGAGCATCAGATCAATGCTAAGAATCGACTCGTGGAAGAAACTCAAGCTTCAGAATCACAGTATCGTGTGCTGATGAGCGAGTTGCGGCAGGAGCGTCAGTATATTACGTCACAAATCAATCAGATCCAGTCAAACATACAGGAACGCCTGACACAAGTAGATGAAGACGGCGGCGATTTGGGTGATCCATCGATGATGAGCTGGCCAATGGATGGTGTTATTACAGCTGTCTTCCATGACCCGACTTATCCTTGGAGACATCTCTGGGAACACTCCGGACTCGATATTGCTGCCCCGACCGGGACGCCGATTAAAGCTGCCGCTCCGGGAATTGTCGCTTGGACCAAGACAGGCGCTAACTCATACGGAAATTATATAATGCTTATTCATGACGACGGATATGCTACACTCTATGGACACATGTCTCGCTTTGCTGTTAGCGCTGATGAGTTCGTAGCAAGAGGGCAGGTGATTGGTTATTGTGGCAGCACAGGCTTCTCAACCGGACCTCACCTTCACTTTGAGGTGCGTATCAATGGCATCCCAGTCAATCCTCAAAATTACTTGATTGATTAGCTGCAGAATGGTAGCAGAGCAATAAAACGTTTTACGACTCTAGGGGAGGGTGGTAAAGTATAAACAAATATTGCGCAGTAAGTAGTTAAAGAAAACTTACTGCGCATTTTGTATTTACGAACAGGGCAGCAGAGAATTAATTTTTATACTAAATTATATTTAATATGTATGGATAAAATGTTTAGCTATGCAAATCAATATGGTTGAATATTGTCATGGTGTTTGTGACTGTAATTGAAACATGAAACAATCGACTGGCCTGCCAGTATGCCTCGAATACATATAGCAAGAGTCGTATAAGATATATTGTGCGACACTACGATTGTTTGCTTCCCATGGCCTAGGAGTCATGATTGAAAAATCTTTGAGACACTCTGTTGTTCAATTAATGGAAATCCCCCGTCGATATTTGGAAATTTACTACTAGCCAAAAAATTTTGTTTGAACAAAATAAATATTCAGATTCATTTTAGTTCAGAAATTACACGATGTTGTTGATAATTATTTGTACTGCTCTTCCCTGCGTTGCAAATTATTTTTAGTGTCGTAAAATATTTGACGAGATATTTGTTGCAAAATGGTTCACGTACTTTGTTTCATAAATAGAAAAAATAAAAAAGCAGTGCTCTTCACTACCCTGTTGACGACAGTATCCTTGTTAAGTCTAGTTGTAATTTGGCGTTACGTTGGCTTATGCATTACACAATGCTAATATTACATTATTTTACATAGACGTGGTTGCCAAAACGAAGGTCAATGTAGGTAATCTCAGCTAAACGCTCAGAATATTCATCTAGAACCATCCCTAGAGTCTCTATTTGCTCCTGTACATCACTTTTAAGATCAAAGTAGACATCAAAGCCGTTTTCTGTTTTTAAGGCTATCCAGGGCGTAGTATTATTTTCAACCTGATAAATGTATGGGGATAGTATTTGTTGTCGTACTGCTTTATCAAAAGAAATGGCGGTTTCAACGATTGACTCGTTCAAAATATTAAAGCCAGGTTCAACGGTTGTTTTGCTCAAATCTTCAATGATGGGCATCGTGGGATGAAGTGTTGTAACTGGGTCTTGATCATCATCAATTATAGCTAAAGCATGACCGAGTCGTTCTCTGATGACATTAGCTTCGCCTTCGAATAACGGCCTTGACACTGTGCCTTCTAAATCAATAAAGTACCAGCCAGAATCGGTGATCCAAACAAGCGAAGTAATGCGTTCTTCGACAAATACGTCAAGATTATCCTTGTTGGTATCAATTTTTAATGTCACGAAATTATATCTATCTTGGAGTTTTTGATGAAGAACTTTTTTTTGCAGAAAAAATTTGTGTTGTTTTGAAAAAATAAATAATCGTTTCTCATTTAAATGATCCCAGATTACCTCTTCAACTTCATCTTTAGGAATAGTTGTTAAACCTTGAACATTGACTCGTTGCATAAATAATATGCTTGAGAAAAAGATCATGTAAATAACACCAGCCCAGACTAGTAAAAAAACAAAAAGAAGCACAAATGGTTTCCACTTTGATTCCCTTTTTGTCCGGCGGAAAAATGGATTCGAAAAACGTTCAGATTTGTACTGACGGATGTGCTGTGATTTTAAGAAATTCCTTCTCTTCATAGTGAGAGAATGACTTGTGTCTAAACGACTATACGCGGTAGCAGTGGATTGATGGCAGTGACGATTTCGTAGTTGATTGTATTGGCAATTTTTGCTAAATCTTCAGCTGTAACTTGATGCATGCCATCACGACCCAGTAATGTGACAGTATCCCCTACCCTGGCTTGTGGAATCATTGAGACATCAACCATCATCATGTTCATGCAAATGATACCAATAATTGGGCACTGCTGACCATGTAAAATAACCGATGAATCTTTATAGCATCTCCGATAACCATCGAAATAGCCAACAGGTAGAACGGCAATCCGGCGTGGTTTGTCGGTACGGAAGCCTCGAGCATAACCGATGTAATCACCAACAGGTACGTCTTTTATTTGGGCAATTGTCGTTTTCCATGAAAGTACAGGGGTTAATTCTACGGATTTGCTTCGTCTAACATGGACTCTAAGTGATTCCGAGGACCACAGACCATAAAGTGCAATGCCAAAGCGAATCATTGAATGATGCGTTTCGGGAGCTTGAAGCGCAGCGGCGCTACAAGCCATATGAATAAAACGTGGTTCGAGGCCATACTGCTCAACAACAGTTATTGCTTCCATGAATCGCGCATGCTGGGCGTTACTCAAAGTGTGATCATCAGCGTTTTCGGCGTCAGCAAAATGCGAGGAAACTCCTTCTAGACGAATGAAACGTTGTTCACGGGCAAGTTGACGTAATAAATCAGGTAGTTGATGTACCAAAACACCTTGTCTGTTTGTACCAGTCTCAATTTTTAAATTTACACGAGCTTGAACTCGTTTTTTTAGCGCAATTTCTAAAAAACAATCAATCATTGTCAGATCGTAAATTGTTTGGATAAAACTATGCTCAATGACATCTTCTAATCTTTCAGGAACTGTATACCCGAGAATAAAAATATCAGCTTCTGGAGCTCGCTGACGAACTCGAATCGCTTCGTCAATTGAATCGACGGCAAAGAGATTGATTCCCTCGGTTAATAATAATCTAACCATGGTATCAATGTCATGACCGTAGGCGTTGGCTTTGACTACAGTACAAAAATTAGTACCTGATTGCATGATCGCTGAAAGATGTTCAACGTTTTTTCTTAGCGCGTCTGAATTTATTTCAACCCATGTCTTGGCCCCGGAAAGGTTTGGCATAGGTTACTTGACTGATACTTCAATTGCTTCCTGACCACCCATGTATGGTCGTAATACCTGTGGAATAGTCACGCTGCCATCAGCGTTTTGATAGTTTTCTAAAATCGCAACTAAAGTTCGACCAATGGCAAAGGCTGTACCGTTGAGTGCGTGGATGTATTCTGTTTTTTTACCTTTTTTGTAGCGAATATTTAACCGGCGTGTCTGAAAATCAGTTGTTGTACTGGTCGAGTGAGTCTCACGAAACTTTTCTTGTGACGGAATCCAGGTTTCGATGTCATATTTACGTGCAGCTGGCAAGCCAAGATCGCCAGAAACCATCTTGATGACCTGATAATGCAAACCAAGACTTTTCATTAGTTCTTCCTCGATAGAAAGCAATAACTCGTGCTCTTCATCTGATTTTTCTGGCAGCGTAAAGCTAAACATTTCAACTTTATCAAATTGATGTAAACGAATAATGCCTTTTGTGTCTTTACCGTAAGATCCTGATTCACGGCGATAGCAAGTAGAAATACCAACATATCTTAAAGGCAAATTTTTCTCATCAATAATTTGATCCATCTGCATTGGGCCGATTGATTGTTCTGACGTACCAATTAGATATAAATTATCTTTGGGTAGAAAATAAATTTCATCATGACCACCATGTTCTAAATAGCCCATGGCTCGCATAGATTTTGCAGATATCAATTGCGGTACAACTACGGGTACAAATCCATGTTTAGCCGTAACTTCGAGTGCGTATTGCTGTAAAGCTAATTGCAAGCGGACAGCATCGCCCTTGAGATATGTAAAACGAGCGCCACTAACTTTGGCAGCGTTTTCGGTATCAATAATATCCAATATTTTTCCTATTTCTTGATGATCCTTGACCTCAAAATTAAACGTCGGTTTTTGCCCTTCGGTACGGATAACTTCGTTGTTTTCTTCGCTAAGATCAACGGTAACGTCATCAGCTGGTGGATTCGGAATTTTATAAAGGAGTTCATCAAGCTCTTCGGTAAGTGGGGTAAGTTTCGATCTAAGATCTTCCTCTTTACGGTCAACTACTTTCATTTCTTCGATTAGATTCTTTTTCTCGTCAGCGGCGGCTGTAGCAATTTGTTTTGACGCTTCATTTTTTTGGGCAGCAATACTCTCGACTTCACCTTGTATTGAACGAACCTCACGATCAAGTTCTAGGATCCTATCGAAATCGATCTCGACGCCTTTCGCCTCGGCAGCGGTGCGATATCGTTTAACATTGTCGCGCATTTGTTTTAAGTCGATCATATATGTCTATTCCCTACTCTTGCGTTAAGCCTCGCAAGATTGTTGATTTATATTTTTCAGGTTTGAAGGCCTTTAATGTTACTAATGTGATTTTTTGATTGTGATCAGATAGCCATTGTTCCAAATCTGCCTTTAGCTCTTTTTGATCATATCCGAAGGCGACAATGTCTATGCTGTTGTTGACAAACATGGAGTATTCGCTTGTTGAAATGTCCCCTGGAAGTACTTCATCAACTATACCTAGATCTTCTAACGCTTGCCGACGTTTGTCAAAGTGATTGCTTGGTTCCCGACCCTTTAATCTCTGGATAACCTCATCTTTAGCCAGCGAGACGACTAAAAAGTCACCAAGATTTCCCGCCTGTCTTAAAAAGGACTCATGCCCTTTGTGGAGTCCATCAAAAGCGCCAAAAACTAGAACTCGCGTCATACCTTGTCTTTTTCACCTGACTCCTCACTTGCGTCTTGAAAGATTTCTGGTTTTAGAGCTGGAAAAAGAATTACTTCTTTTAGGTTGGATGAGCTGGTTAAAATTGAGACTAAACGATCAATTCCAACACCGTATCCAGCCGCTGGAGGCATGCCATGTTTTAACGCAGTCAGAAAATCATGATCGATGGCCTGAGCTTCTTCACTGCCTCGATCGCGTAAAACTTCTTGTTCATTAAATATTGCTTCTTGCTCCAGTGGATCATTTTGCTCGTTAAATGCATTCAAAACTTCCATACCACAAACAACCAGCTGCGCGCTAGCGCTGTACATCGAATCTCCTCTTTTTTTAGCCAGCGGCTTCATTGCAGCCGGATAATCCGTAATAAAAGTAGGCTGTATAATGTTAGGACGAACCTTCTCTTTATAAAGATGATCAACTAGTTCGGCATAACCAACTTTATCTTTTGTATCAAGACTGTTCGCTTCCATAGCTGCCTTCAGAGATGTTTCGTCTGGAACCTGATCAAGATCAATTCCAGTGTCGGCAAGCACAGCATCGTGGAAGGTTTGTCGTTTGAAAGGAATGCTAAAGTTAAGTTCCTGACCCTCAAGTAAAATTGTTTCAGAATCAAGTACATTTTTAATGACATAATCAAACATGCGTTCAAGATGATCCATTAGATCTTCGATTGTCGCATAAGCCCAATATGTTTCTATTTGAGTGAATTCCGGATTATGCTGCGGGCTAATACCTTCGTTGCGAAAACATCGAGCAAATTCAAAAACTTTTTCAAAGCCGCCCACTAGCAGTCGTTTAAGATAGAGTTCAGGAGCGATCCGGAGGTAAAGATCGGTATGGAGCGTGTTGTGATGCGTTACAAAGGGCTTTGCAGCTGCGCCGCCGGCAATTGGCTGGAGAACAGGGGTTTCAACTTCGGTGAAGCCTTCAGAGTCAAGAAATTGACGTATCGCTTTGACTATCAGAGATCTTTGCATGGCTTTAGCAAAGACACTTGGGTTAGCAATCAAATCAAGATATCTTTGACGATATCGCGTTTCTGTATCAGTTAAACCATGCCATTTTTCAGGTAGTGGTAAAAGTGATTTTGACAACAGTCGTAATTTACTGACATGAATAGATTGCTCACCCTTTTTTGTGCGAAAAACCGGACCGGTAAATTCAAAAAAGTCTCCGACATCAGCATGCTCATGAAAAAAAGAATAAACTTCATTACTTATAGTGTCACGATGCAAAACCATCTGCATGGAACCAGAGGTGTCTTGCAGAACAATAAACGTAACTCCACCATGTTTGCGGATTGCTTTCAAGCGCCCTGTGACAGTAATTTCTTCACCAGAAGTGCTAATTTCATCGAACTTTAAAAGTACTGATGCGATAGTATGAGTCCGATTAGACTCAGCTGGATAAGCATCGATACTATTTTTTTGTAATGATGCGAGACGCTCGCGACGAGCTACTTCTTCAGGTATCATAATTGGTTTAAAATGGTACGTTTTCAATTCCTTGTCAACGAATTATTTAATGGATAAAATCTTATATTGCATCATGCCTGAAGGTGTTTCTATTTCAGCAGAGTCACCGGCAGTTTTTCCAAGAAAAGCTTTACCGAGTGGTGACTCGTTACTAATTTTTCCAGCTATGGGGTCAGTTTCAGTTGGCCCAACAATTTCAAATGTCTTTTTATCACCTTGGAGAGTTTCAACCTCAAAAGTAGTTCCAATGGAAATGCTTGTGCCTCCTTCCTTCTTTTCCACAACAACAGCTCTAGCCAGCATGCCTTCTAACTCGCCGATGCGAGTTTCGTTTTCAGCTTGTTGGTCTTTGGCATCTTGATATTCAAAATTTTCTGAAAGATCCCCTTGCTCTTTAGCGACGGATATTTTTTCAGCGATTTCCATTCGTGAAGTGTTTTTTCGGTAGTCAAGCTCATCTTGGAGAGCTTTAAGACCTTCTTCGGATACGTATTGTACTTCGGTCATAGTGTATTTATTGTTGCTTTAGCAAAATAATCGACCGCCAAGTGGCGGGTATTTATATGATAAAAACTCACAGCGAAAAAGTCAATATGGTTCATTTTATTCGTGTAAACCAATAATTGAATATTTCCTTTGCAATAGGCACGGCTAAATAGCCTTCATCACCTTCTTCTACTAGTACTGTAACAGTAATCTCTGGATTTTCAAAAGGGGCATAGCCAGTAAACCAAGCATGATTCGGTTTGGTTGTTGACCACTGAGCTGTTCCGGTTTTCCCGGCCGTTGATACGGGTAATGTGCTGAGTGATTTGGCGCTCCCGTATGTAACGGTTCTGTGCATAGCTTCTTGAATAATTTTGACTGTATCGTCAGGTACAATATTTTCTGATCTGATTTTAGCGTTTTGAGCTAAATGTGGCGTAACCAGAGATCCTCCATTTGCAAAAGTGGCAGTTGATCTAGAAATTTGCAATGGGGTTACTAGAAAATCTCCTTGTCCGATTGAGACGTGATAAGTGTCTCCTATGTACCAGGCCTCGTTTTTTGTTTGCTCCTTCCACTCCTTGCTTGGTAGAAATCCATTTGCTTCTCCAGGAATGTCTAGGCCTGATTTTTTCCCAAAACCAAATTTATCAGCGTACGACATGAGTTTTTCCACACCGAGTCCGGTGAATGATTCATACCCACCGCCGATCGTATAAAAAAATGTATTTACTGAATCGGCAATCGCGTGATAAACATCAGTCACACCATGACCGCCGGCTCGCCAGTCAGGAAAAAACCAAACACCGATTCTAAGGCCGCCGGTTGATAAAAATGTAGTTTGATCGTCAATGATGCCTTCCATGAGCGCTGCAGAAGCAAAAACAGGTTTTATAGTTGATCCTGACGGGTATTCACCTGCAAAAGCTCTTGGGAATAAAGGGAGATCCTCGTTACTGATAAGTTCTTGATATGTTTTTTTATCGATTCCTAACGTAAAATCATTAGCGTCAAAAGATGGCCACGAAACCATAGCTAGAATCTCCCCGCTCATCGGTTCCATAACAATCACTGCAGCCTTGGATGCATTTGATTCTTCAAAATGTTCCATCAAGCTAGTCTCAATGAATTTTTGCAGTTTTGCATCAATACTTAAATAGATGTTTTCACCATCAACTGGGTCTGTTTTAGCAACAATGCGTTCAGTGTTCCCCAAGGCATCGACTTCAAGTATTTCTTCACCGAACCTGCCGCGTAAAAGCAATTCATATGAATTTTCTAGTCCTTGTTTGCCTATTTGGTCAATGCGTCGATAGCCATTTTTTTTGTTTGCTTCATATTCTTCCATGTTAACGATTCCGGTATAGCCAAGTAAATGTGAGAGTGAAGGTATCTCACTGGTAATATAACTACGCCGTGAACCGAGCTCAAGATCAAGACCTGGGAATTCATTCTGCCAAGCAGCTAATTGCATGGCTTTTTCATATTCAAAGTTCTCAACTAGCAGGATAGCTGCTTTGTCTTCTTCTACAGTGATAATTTTTTCAAGTAATTCCTCCAAAGACAAATTAAAAGCATTGGCAAATTTTTTTAGTAGAGCATCTCGATCATCTTTTTCAGCCGGTAATTGGTTTGTTGAGGTGATAACTTGAAACGTTGGTTCATTTTTGGCCAATATTTCGCCATTACGATCATAGATGATGCCTCTTTGAGCCGGAAGAACTCTTTCACGGATTCGATTATTTTCAGCCAAAAGTCGATACTCTGCGCCATTAAATATTTGTAAAGCACTAGTTTTACTAACAAAGACCAATAGCGTGACTACCGCAATCATTGCAGCGGCATAAAAGCGTTTTATATTGATAACTGAGCCAACGAATGAACGGTTAGGTTCTTCAGTCGAAGTTGGAAATTCAGCAAAGGCGTCGTTAAAAAAATCATCAGTGTCATCTGATTTTATCTGTTCACCAAAACTGTCATGCAAGGATGGGAAAATTTCATTCTCTTGTTTTGTTTTGAGCCATCGCCAGATCATATTAACGAGCCTTAATGAGAAAGATGTTTTCAGACAGATGCTTTAAATAGCGGCTGGTGATGAACCCAAAATATAGACCGGTTATTAATAAGAACAACCCCATAGCTTTGACTGTGCAATATGAACCAAACGTTTCTAAATTGTTTGCTGCTTGGTTTGGGAATAAAAACGAAAGCAGGCCAATGATTGAAAAGATAAGAAATAAACTCGCACCTAGCCCCTCAAGTGCGTAGACCGATCGATTGGTAAACATTCTTTTTGTCAAAATGATTCCAAAGACAGCCACCGCAAGATAAGCAATGAATGAAATAAAATCGAATCCAGAAATATTGATGAATATCCCAGTCGCTAAGAACCAAAAAAATCCAGCTGTCGTTCCAACCCGGTGCATGACAATGATGCCAAATATAAAGTGTAAAGGGAGATAGAAAAGCGGCGCACCTAAAAAC
>JBDRDZ010000059.1:0-2987 GCA_043820165.1 Patescibacteria group bacterium | reverse complement strand
CGGAGGAATATTAGTGGCCATACCAACTGCAATTCCGGAGGCTCCGTTTATCAAAAGATTAGGAATTTTAGATGGCAGTACCTTGGGCATGGTATGACTGCCGTCAAAATTCGGTATAAAATCAACGGTTTCTTTGTCAAGATCGGAGAGCATTTCCAGGGTAATCTTTTTCAAACGCGCTTCGGTATAACGCATGGCAGCCGCAGGATCGCCATCCACTGAACCAAAATTTCCCTGCCCGTCAACCAAAGGATAGCGCAAACTGAAATCCTGCGCCATCCTCACCAACGTTTCATAAATTGCCTGATCACCGTGGGGGTGATATTTGCCCATGGTTTCCCCGACGATTCTGGCGCTTTTTTTATAAGGTGAGGTATACGAGAGACCCAAATCCTGCATAGCGAAAAGAATTTTACGGTGGACCGGTTTTAGACCGTCCTTCACATCCGGTAAAGCACGAGCCACAATAACGCTCATCGCGTAATCGAGGTAGGAGCGTTTCATCTCATCTTCAATTTTGGTGGGAATGATTTTACCGATTTCCATAGAGTAAATTGTGTGTCATCCCGTGCTTAACACGGGATCTCGTTGAGATCAAGATATTCCAACGGGATTCCGCATTGAATGCGGAATGACACATGCCTTACGTTTTTAATTAGTTCTAGATATCCAACTCCGCCGCCTTGGCGTGGGTTTGAATAAACCTTTTACGCGGCGGAACCTCGTCCCCCATCAGCATGGTGAAAACTTTATCAACTTCGGCTGCATCTTCAATTGTCACCTGTCGGAGAGTTCTGGCTTGAGGATTCATGGTTGTTTCCCAAAGCTGTTCCGGATTCATCTCCCCCAAGCCTTTATAGCGTTGAATGGAGTATTTTTCAGATGGATGTTCGCGGATGATTCTTTCTTTTTCTTCCTCGAGATATGCATAAAGGATTTCCTTACCGAACTGAATTTTATAAAAGGGTGGCTGGGCAATAAAAAGATGTCCACCTTCAATTATACAAGGTAGGTATCTGAAAAAGAAAGTCAAAAGGAGAGTGCGGATATGTTCGCCGTCAACATCGGCATCTGTCATGATGATAATGCGGTCATAGCGCAGTTTAGTCTGGTCAACTTGCTCTCCGATTCCCATGCCGAGGGCGATAATCAAGGCTTTTAATTCTTCAAACCCTAAAACTTTATCCAAACGCGCCCGCTCGGTATTCAGAATTTTTCCGCCTATCGGTAAAACCGCCTGGAATTTACGATCTCTTCCCTGTTTAGCACTTCCTCCTGCCGAGTCCCCTTCTACCAGTAAAAGCTCACACATTTTAGGATCAGTTTCCTGGCAATCAGCCAGTTTTCCCGGCAGCGTAATACCTTCCAAGAGTCCTTTACGGATGACCGTTTCTCGCGCTTTTTTAGCAGCCAGCCTGGCCTCAGCCGCCAGAAGCGCTTTTTCTATTATTTTTTTACCCTCAGCAGGATGCTCTTCTAAATAAACATTCAACCCATCACGCACGACGTTTTCGACCAAGGGTTTCACCTCAGGGGTGCCCAGCTTGGTTTTTGTTTGGCCTTCGAATTGAACTTTGTTAGCATCAAACTTGAGATTGATAATGGTTGACAGACCTTCTTTAAGGTCGTCCCCGGTTAAGGTATCGGCCTCTTTCCCGTTTTGTCTTACTTTTTTGACATAATCATTAATCGAGCGGGTTAAAGCCGAACGAAAGCCGGTAAGATGTGAGCCGCCTTCGGGCGTGGGGATGTTATTAACGAAGGACTCAATGGTTTCGGAATAACCGTCGTTGTAGCAGATTACTACTTCAATCTCAATGCTATCGACGAAAGTTTCCGTAATTTCTTTTCGAATATAGATCGGATCATGCAGGATGTTTTTACCGCGATTGATCCTCAAGACAAAAGACTTGATACCTCCTTCGAAGTAAAAGGAATCTTCCTTGCAGCTGCGTTTGTCCTTGAGGACAATAAATAAGCCAGGAGTAAGATAGCAGATTTGTCGCAGTTGATTTTTAACAGTTTCATAATCTACGGCGATAGTTTCAAAAATTGATTTATCAGTCAAAAAGGTCGTTTTTGTTCCAGTGTTTTTAATGAGAGAACCGGTTTTGATTTTGTTGACAGGTGTTTGAGGCACACCCTGTCTGTATTCTTGACTATAAATTTTACCGTCACGAAAAACTTCCACCTTAAGCCATTCAGAGAGAGCGTTAACCACCGATGCTCCGACCCCATGGAGTCCTCCTGAAACCTTGTAGCCTCCCCCACCAAACTTTCCACCGGCGTGGAGTTTTGTCATGACAACTTCCAAAGCGCTCTTTTGGTATTGAGGCATGATGTCGACCGGGATTCCTCGTCCGTCGTCTTCGACACTGATGCTTTCATCCGGATGGATGGTCACTTGGATGGTTTTGCAAAAACCTGCCAAAGCTTCATCAACGCTATTGTCAACAATTTCACGGATTAGGTGATGAAGGCCTTTTTGGTCGGTTGAACCAACGTACATCCCGGGTCTTTTACGCACAGGATCTAATCCTTCAAGAACTTGAATTTTGGAAGCATCGTAGGTTGATTTTGAACTCATGATTACATGTTGATTCTGGTAGTAAAAACATAAAGGGTGCCATTGAGAGCAATCAAATGACACCTTTGAAAGCTAGCATTTAGTATAGCATAATAACTCAAAATTCAAAAGTCAAAATAAAAAATTAAGGCAGTCTTCCTTCCGAATCGGAGGGACGAGTATGTCCCGTCAAAGGCGGGAGATCCCGTAGGAATGAATATGGAAAGCTCAGCTTTAACCGAGCAGGAAACGAGGTAAAACGGACGGGATTCCCATGTCCGGCGGGAATTATATACACGGTCGGAATGAAAATATAAAAGTGGGAATGATACTCCCTTATCGTCTCGTGGATCCCGTTGAATCTAGGAATAAACGTATAGGATTAACGGATATTCTACTTCTTTACTCGTTTAACTTGCAG
>JBDRDZ010000058.1:0-19332 GCA_043820165.1 Patescibacteria group bacterium | reverse complement strand
GCAAATTACCGAAACTTCACTAATAAGCTTTGGAACATCGCTCGTTATATCATGACTAGCGTTAATGATGTTCAAAGTATCGAAGATGTTGAAGCTGTCACTTTAGCTGATCGTTGGATTTTAGGTCGTCTTGGAAAGGTGACTGAGAAGGTTACGAAACATTTTGAGAATTATGAATACTCTTTGGCTGGTGAAACATTGCGTGATTTTACTTGGAATGAGTTTGCTGACTGGTATCTCGAGATTTCAAAAATTCAAAAAGATGCCAACACTGACAAGATTTTGCTTCACATTTTAGAGCGCGTTTTGATTATGTGGCATCCGTTTATGCCGTTTGTGACCGAGGAGATCTATAAACGTTTCGATCAAGGGATGCTCATAGTTGCTAGTTGGCCAGAAGTCAAAACAAAGCTTGCTAAGAAAGATGAGAAGTTGTTTGCTGAGATGCAGGGTGTCATCAGTGCACTGCGTAACGTTCGCGCTCGCTATAAAATCCCCAACAAAGAAAAGCTCTCGGCGATTATTGTCGCAGGAACTCATCTTCAAGATCAGTCAGAGATAATTAAGAAATTGGCTCGCGTTGAAAATCTCAGCTTTGACGACAAAGCGACTAAGCCAAGTGGTTCATCATCAGCGGTTATCGGTAATATTCAGGTTTATGTGCCACTCGAAGGTATAGTTAATCTTGAGGCTGAAAAGCAGAAGCTTGGCAAAGAGCTTGCGCAGGTTGGTGCTTATACGGCATCATTAACAAAGAAGCTTGCCAATGAATCATTTATTAGGAACGCTCCTGAAGAAGTAGTTGAACAGCAAAGGCAGGCGCTTAAAGAGGCTGAGGAGAAAGAGCAAGTATTAAAACAAGAAATCGATAATTTAGAATAAATATGGGGGTCTCAACTGACAAAGAAAAAATTAACGAATTGTTGACACGTGGCGTTGAAGCGGTTTATCCAAGCCCGGAAGCTTTTTTTAAAAAGCTAAAGTCTGGCAAAAAGCTGAGGATTTATGTTGGCTTTGATCCGACCGCACCGGATTTGCACATTGGTCACGCACTTCAACTGCGTAAACTCAAACAGTTTCAGGATTTAGGGCATGAGGTTATTATGCTGATTGGTTCGTTCACAGCCATGATTGGTGATCCGACAGATAAAATGGCCACCCGCAAGCAACTGACGCAAAAGCAGGTGTTAACTAATGCCGCCGGTTACAAAAAACAGGCTTCAAAAATCATTTCTTTTACCGGAGAGAATCCAGCTAAGCTCATGTTCAATCATAAATGGCTCGGCAAGATGTCGTTCGCTGATGTTGTGGAGCTGGCTAGCCATTTCACTGTGCAGCAAATGAGCGAGCGCGACATGTTCGAGCGTCGCATTAAAGCCGGTGAGCCAGTCTACGTGCACGAATTCATGTATCCTTTAATGCAAGGTTACGATTCAGTAGAGATGGATGTTGATGCTGAACTCGGCGGCTCGGATCAGACGTTTAATATGCTTGCCGGCCGCACGCTTCTGAAACGCATGAAGGATAAAGAGAAGTGTATTATTGCTTTAAAGCTACTCGAGAACGATGAAGGTAAAAAGATGAGCAAAAGTGAGGGCGGTTTTATCGCCTTGAATGATTTACCCGAAGACATGTTTGGTAAAATCATGGCTATGGACGATTCGATGATTTTGCCGTACTTTGAAATCGCTACTGATATTACCATGGATGAGATCGAGGGTATTAAGCTCGGACTCAAGCGTGGTTTAAACCCGCGCGATGTCAAGGCTCGATTGGCTAAAATCTTAGTTGAGATGTATCACAGTAAAAGCGCTGCAGAAAAAGCAGAAAAGCATTTTGAGAGTGTTTTCAAAAAGCATGAAATGCCGGATGATATGCCGGAGTATTATCTTGATCAGCCAGAAAGCATTGTCGAGGTGTTGTTAAATTGCGGCCTGGCATCGTCGAAGAGCGAAGCGCGTCGACTGCTGAGTCAAAAAGCGATTAAAGTCGATGGAGTTGTAGCAGAAGATTCAGACATGAAACTAGTAGGCCAAGAAGGTGGCATAGTGCTACAGCGGGGTAAGAGACAGTTTGTTCGAATTAAGAAATCAAATATCTAGTGACTAGGCCATTGCGGTTAGTTTATTGATTCCTAAAAACTATACCCTGGTTCCTAATTACTAATCCCTAATAATATGTACGCCAAGCAACAAGCAATTCAGGAGGCGATTACAAGTTTGAAAAAAGCTCTCGGTAAGGGTTTTACAGTTACGACAGATATACTCGAAACCCCACCAGACGAAAAACTTGGGGACATAGCTTTCCCTTGTTTTGAGTTTGCAAAGGGTGAGAGTAAAAATCCGGTCGAAGTCGCTCGAGAACTGGCAGCAAAAATCGGACCATCAAAAATGATCGAAAAGGTAGATGCTGTTGGGCCATACGTTAATTTTACTTTTGATAATCAAGCTTTAACCGAGCAGGTCATTAAAGAAGTTGATCAAGATCAGGAAAAGTACGGTTACTCCAAGCTTGGCAAGGGCAAGAAAGTGATTGTTGATTATGCCCAACCAAACACTCACAAAGAATTTCATGTCGGGCATATTAGGAACGGTGTGCTTGGACAGTCGGTAGTCAACATTTTAGAAGCAAATGGTTACAAGGTTATCCCAGCTTCTTATATTGGTGACAGCGGTGCTGATGTTGCCAAAGCAATCTGGGGTTTGCAAAAATTTCACGAAGGGGAGGAATTTAAAAAAGAAGAACGAGCTCAAAAGTTGCAGGAGATTTACACGGAAGCAACAAAATACGTTGAAGATCATCCTGAAGCCAAAGAGGAGATCGCCGAAGTGCAAACAAAACTCGAGGCTAAAGAAGATCCTTGGCATTCACTTTGGAAGGAGACTCGCGAGTGGAGTTTGGATTCGTTTAAGGAAATTTTTAAGGAGCTCAATATCAAGCCAAAGGTTTGGTACTTTGAAAGTGAAGTCGAGGAAGAAGGTAAAAAGATCGTTCAAAAACTTCTCACTGACGGTATAGCCAAAAAATCAGAAGGTGCCACCATTGTTGATTTGACTGAGGAGGATTTGGACATCTTTTTGGTGCTTAAGTCAGACGGCTCAGCGCTCTATGCAACCATGGATTTAGCGCTAGCCATGAAAAAAGAAAGAGAATACGATCCTGATCGACAGCTTTTTGTAGTTGATGTTCGTCAGTCGTTTTATTTTAAACAATTGTTTGCTACTTTAAAGAAGATGGGTGTAACTACCACTTTAGCGCACTTGGCTTACGATATGGTCACCTTGCCTGATGGTGCGATGTCATCACGTGAGGGAAATGTTGTGACATATCGCGAGCTCAAAGAGCAGATGGTTGGCCTTTTGAAGGACGAAACAGCAAAACGTCATGAAGACTGGACAGAAAAGCAGGTTGACGAGACGGCTTTTAAAATTGCCATTGCTAGCATTATTTTTATGATGCTGCGGCAGGATCCGAAGACGGTTATCACTTTTGATCTTAAAGAAGCTATGTCGGTCGACGGTTTCACTGGACCGTACGTTCTGTATACTATTGCTAGAATTGAAAGTATTAAGAGAAAAGCAAAAGTCAAAGAGAAAGTAAATACCAAATTATTGACACATAGTGATGAGTTCGCTTTAATTCGCGCTTTGGCAGAATATCCGTTGGTCGTCGAACGTGCCGGTCAGACATTCCAAGTATCATTGTTGGCACAGTGGGCTTTTGATACATCAAAGTTATTTGCTGAGTATTATCACGAAGTGCGCGTGCTCGAAGATAAAAAGGATGTGAGTGCTGCCCGTTTAGCACTGATTGGTGCGGTACAAACATCACTAACGAACGCCATGCAATTACTCGGAATTGATATTCTCAAGGAGATGTAGATTTGCCTGTCTTTATTTCTTCAGCTAAGATTTTAAAATCAAAATTGAAAAAAACTACTATGGCCAAATCACAAGGAGAAGAAACCGTAATTGCGTACGGCGTGCGCGTTGAGGGGGATTTTGCAAGTAATGGTGATGTTCTTATCGAAGGAGAAGTCAGTGGTAACGTCCAGACTTCAAGCGATCTTCGTATCGGCGAGAATGCAAAAATTCGAGCTGATGTTGTTGCTAAGAATGCGGTCGTCGCCGGTGAGATTCGTGGCAATCTTCAGGTTTCCGGTCGCTTGGAGCTGCTTCAGAGTGCTCAGTTGATCGGTGACATCACTGTTAATATTTTATCTGTTGCCGCTGGCGCTCAGATTAACGGCAAGATCACCATGGATGGTAGCGAGGCCGCCAAATCTAAAGACGAGGAGATAATCGTAGACGAAGAAGCGGAATAATTAGGCACAAGGCTTAAGAGTTGGCTTGTTGAGTTAGAACGCGCAAATTTCTAAACTATAAGCCATGAGCTATAAGCAATAAGCTATCCATGTACTACTACGTCTACGATGAATTTGTTCAAGATCCCAAGTTCGAACGCGAGTTAGCGTTGATTGAAACTCGAGTGACTGACTTGGGCATTGCTGGTAAGATTGCTCGTCTGGCTCTTTTTCGCGATGCAGCTGAATTAATTCGTGATGAGGTACGTAAGGGGGCAAATACGATCGTGGCCGTTGGTAATGATTTGACGTTGCGAAAAGTAATTGATGCTTCAGCTGAATCAGGCGTAGCTTTGGCTGTCATTCCGTTGGGTAACGGCACCACTAATCGGATTGCTGACATTTTGGGCGTAACTTCGGGCGTTACGGCTTGCGATATTTTATCTGCTAGGATCATCGAAGAACTAGATGTTGGTTTAATTAATGGTAAAAGATTTATCAATAGTGTTCAGATGACGCCAACATCGGCCGTCGAGATCGAATGTGATCAAAAATTCAAGATGTCACCACTTAGACGCGGTACTATTGAAATTCGTAATCTCGCTTTATCTGATGAGAGCGTTCGGGCGGCTAATCCGACTGACGGCAAGCTCGAGATTGTTATCCGCGCTCCGGAACGTTCCTGGTTTGGAAAGAAAAGAACTAGCGTTTCAGTCGTACCAGTCAAACAGGCAACAATTAAATCTGAGCAACCAATGACACTTACTGTTGACGGTGAGCCGTTTGAGGCCAAAGAATTGCTTATAAAAGCCCTGCCCGGACAACTCCGGATGATTACCGGCAAGGGAAGAAAATTTTAGAAAAATATGACCGCGCCACGGGGCGCGGTTTGAGTTTGGAGACGGTCAGCGGATTTAGTTTTGATCCGAACGGGGTCGGATGGTGATAATACCAAAGCGACTGCGTTCGATCATGCGGAGCATGCCGGTACGGTGCAGACGTGGCAGGAACTGACTCTGGGCGAAGAAAAAGCCCAGATGTTTAGACGGGTACCAGTTGACCGAGTCGCAGGACTCTTCAACCTGAGCAACGCTGATCGCGATACTGTCGCCGTCGCGCGCCACCCCAGTAATCAAACCGCGGTAGCGACAGCGCAGCAGAGTCAGCTCCGCTTCGCCGCCGATGATATTAGAGCGCATCAAAAGCTGTTCCCAGGTGATGGTCTCGGTCGCCGGGGTTTCAGGGTCGAACATCGATCCTCCGGGAAAGAACTGGACGCAAGTATAGAGTTGGGAATCGATTTAGTCAAGACAAAAACACCGCAGGCAAATCTGCGATGTTTTTTCCTACTCGGCTCATCTATTAAGAGCTTTATTAGGAACAATCCCTCCGTAGCTCAATCTGTAAAGATTGAGCGAAGGGGGATGGCGCGGACGGAGGGGTTGAGGCGTAGCGAGAAGCCAACTGTTTGGCTTCGAGCCGCCGAAACGCGCGAGCCGATGTTTGGCAAGGCCGAACCGGAGAGCGCTCAGGAGAGTCCCCCCGATTACAAAAAGTTCCATGATTTCTCACAGAACTTTTTGGTGCGGACGGAGGGACTCGAACCCTCACAGGATTGCTCCCACAGGCCCCTCAAGCCTGCGTGTCTACCAGTTCCACCACGTCCGCTCAATATTCAATTCGTGCGGAGACTATATCTCAAAATTGATATTTCGTCAATGCTTTTGTCTTGACAGGCATGACTCATTATGGTATCTTTCCTGCACAATTGAATAGCGAATGTATAAATTTATAATGAGCAGAAAGGGCGCTTAGCTCAGCTGGCTAGAGCATCTCGTTTACACCGAGAGGGTCGAGGGTTCGAGTCCCCCAGCGCCCACCAACAAACCATCTTCATCAAGAAGGCGGTTTTTTGTTTAGTTATTTGCAACAAAATAATCCAGCAGAGCTCCAGCCACATTTCTTGGCGATCCGGTCACTGGATAATGATGCATATCAATATAGGGCAGGCCGTTGACTTCAAGTACAGCACATTGCTGTTCGTGGTGTGACTTGGAAATATCTTGGCAGATAAAATCAAGCCCAATCAGCGGTGTACCGCAAAGTTCGTACACTTTTTTAAATAAGATTATATTTTCCGGGTGGATGTCGTCAGTCGTATCATGAATATCAGCTCCACAAGCCAGAATGACTTTATCATGTAGACACACCTTCTGACCGGCAGCTGGGATGCTCTCTAGATTTAAGTTTTGCTCAGTTAGTAATAGACGTGATCTCTCGCTTACCGCAATATGATGCAGAGTGAAATTTTTTTTGTTTTTTGAGCCTCGAATCGGATCTTGGTTTTTGATATCGATCAATTCTTGAATTGTGCGCTGACCATCACCAACAACATTCGGGGCTTCGCGAATACAAGAAGCAACCACTTCACCATCAACAACTGTAACTCGATGAACGTCGCCAGGAATAAATTTTTCAACAATGAAGTGTGGACTCAGGATTTGCGCGATCCGGATTGCTTCTTTAAGCTCAACTTCATCTTGAATATTACAAGTCGTGTGCATGCTCAGCGATCCGTTCTTTGGTTTTATTACAACCGGAAACCCTAATACATGCTTTGCATAAGCCACAGCTGGTTTGATCTTACGAAAAGCACGACCTTGTGGGTGGGGCAAATCAGCTTTTTCTAACAGTTTTTTCATTTTACCCTTGTCATCAAAATTGACAGTTGGGTTATAATCGATTGTCCAGTGCGGTAAACCCTCGAAGATTTTTTTTCTGCCGTTGATTTCGATTGAAAAGTAATTGGTGTGATTGCCAAGAAGCTTGTATGTTTTAATCTTAACGCCTCTTTTTCGTGCCTCTCGCACAATTACCAGTGTTCGATTGTAAACTCCCTCGTCATCATCCAAAGTTTCGGTTTCTCGCAGCAACTTAACAGCGAGTAAAATTTGAAATAAACCACCGGCGATCGTTGCATTTGCTAGGCGACTTAATCGAGGAAATTTTTGCAATAGGTACTCAATCGGACTTAGTAAAAACAAGATTGGCGAAAAAAACAAATCCATTTTTTCAGATAGGTGTCGGCTGTCGTTCGGATAGGGATCGCAATGCAAACACAGTTGCTTTGGTTCTCGTCGCATAAGTTGTAATACCGGGGAGATAGTTGATTCTTGGTAAGTGTATAGATCTTCTATCTAAAGAGTCAACTCGATCGTACTCCATGATTATTTACTCCAACGCCCAATTCATGTCATAATGGAGGTCAGAAACGAAAAATATGATTTTACAGATTATAATGAGAATTGTTATCGGACTGTTGATTATTTGTCTTGGTGTCCTCATGGTTTATAAAACAAACTGGTTTCTTTCCATGATTGGTCGGGTAGCTTTTGCGGAAAAGTTTTTTGGCGGCGGCGGTACTCGGACATTTTATAAATTAATGGGCATTGGAATTTGTTTTCTGGGATTAATCGTAGCTACTAATTTATTCGATCAGATAGTTGGCGGGTTTATAATGAGAATTTTTGGTTAATATGTCAGCCGGTAGCGAATTATTAAATACAAAAAAAGTTTTGACAGATATCGGCGTCTGGCCCGGTATGGTTGTCGCTGATTTTGGCGTTGGTCGTACTGGCCACGCCACGCTTTGTGCCGCTCGATTGGTTGGTGACGAAGGTGTAGTTTATGCCGTTGATGTCGTACCTGATATTTTAACGTCTATTCGGAATCAAGCTGGTTTCGAAGGTCTTACAAATGTTGTTCCGGTCTGGGGTGATTTTGAACGCACTGGCGGCGTCAATATTACACCAGACTCATTGCATTACATTTTTTGCATTAATAATTTTTGGTGTCTAAAAGATGCCCGGCAGATGATAGCTGAAGCGAGACGTCTACTACATCCGGAAGGGAAATTGCTATTGATTGATTGGCATCCTGAGACAAATCATCCGATTGCCCCAGCAAGACATCAAAGAATTTCGCCACTCGAGGTGCGGCGCTTGTTAAAATCACTTGAAGCGAGTGAAATCGAGGATGCATTTATTAATGACACGCATTGGGGCATTATTGGGAAGTTCGCTTGACGAAATATCGATCTCGACCTAATATCTGGACACTATGATTCAACTAAAACCATTACTTAATCCTGAATTCTGGTTCGCTTTGCAACCATCGACCTTGACACCGACGTTTGAACGCGCCTTTTTTCTCTTTTTTGGCCTGATGGTGATTATCGGCGCAGTCGCTCGTATCATGGCTCGTCATAAAAAAGATGATCGCTTGCTGCTTCAAGTTTATCGTCAGATTGGTCGTATGTTTTTGACCATGGGAGTTCTGGGGATGATGATTTTCTTTTTCACGTTCGAGGAAATTTATTTCTTCGGCGCAAGATTTTGGTTTATTGCCTGGGGTATTGGTTTGATTGTCTGGATTGCTATGATTGTTTCGCACGCCAAGAAGATTCCTCAGATGCGGGAAGAATACAGTCGGGCAAAAGAGGGCGACAAGTATTTACCACGCAAGAAAGGCAAATAAACTATGCCGGACATTCGTCGCATTTTTGGCAATCGTGCTGAACACGAAGCAGCGGCGTTTCTAAAAAAGAAGGGCTATAAAATATTGCAGTGGCAATACAAAACTAATATTGGTGAAATCGATCTCATTGCCCGTGACGGCGATGAGATCGTTTTTGTTGAAGTCAAAGCTCGTCATTCATCAGAGTTTGGTTATCCGGAGGAATCAGTTACGCCGATAAAGCTTAAAAAGATTATCAGAGTTGGCGAACAGTATCTCCAAGATCAAAAGTTAATGCAATCATCGTTCCGCATCGATGTTATCGCCATCGAACAAGATCAAAAACCACATAAAATAACTCACTTACCTGGTGTAGGTGATTAACAAAACATTATGAAAAATTTGAAAATATTGAGCTCGTTGTGTTTTTTACTTATTCTTGGTGCCGGCTGTATCCAAAACGTGACTCCAGAAGTATCTTTAGTTACTCCTGAAGACACAGTAGATGTCGAAGAGGCTATGCCAGGCGAACCAGGATTTGATGGGCCGGTTGAAGTATTTGTTTCCGGTGAAGAGTTCGCCGGGGTGATTGCTGCCCAGCACGACGTTATGGAGGTAGTAGTGCATTTTGAAGTATGGAACGAAGATTACACTAAGATGGCAATTGCCTGGAGTTACGCCAGCTGCGATCAAGCCACGGCTTTGTCTTACATTGAAGAATTTGATGTCGGTTCGTATGAGTTAGCCGATCAGTCTTACATTTATGACGGCGATGATTGCAGTGATACTTTTCTAGAGGACGTTCATTGGGTTGATGATTTCCTTCGAGCAACAGTATATGTGATCGACGAAGGTGAACGGTATATTTACGATGTTGTTGAGATTAATACAGCGCAGTAGAGACCTTGGCACGCTTAGAATGGTTTGATGATGTACTCTTGCAATTTTTTATTGCCTGTTATATCATCAAACCACTTGATGAAACTCGGCCTGACGGCCGGGTTCGTTGCTTAAATAGGGCACTCATCCTAAAAAGTTAACAAGCTAAAAAAATATGGCCAGTGATATCGAACAAGCTATTCGTCAAATTTGTGACGAAAAGGGTTTGTCCTACGAGGCTGTTATCGAGACGATTGAATCGGCTCTGGCAGCTGCTTACCGTAAAGATTACGGTAACAAAATGCAAAATTTGGAAACAGAGTTTGACCCAGATTCCGGTGGCGTCAAAGTTTTTGATGTCAAAACCATTGTTGAGGATGTTCCTGAAGAGGAGCTAGAGAAGATGCGTGCGCTTCAAGCTGAAGAGGCAGCTGAAGATGAAGCAAGAGACGCAGCTCGTGATTTCGAGCCAAGAGAATATAAAAAAGAAAAGGACGATCAAGCTGAGGGTGGCGAAGAAGATGAAGGGCCAAAGTTTAATCCAAAGACTGAGATCATGCATTCTGATGCCCGAGTTTTGAAAATGGATTCAGAAATTGGCGATGTTCTTCGTACTGAATTACCAATCCCTGGTGATTTTGGTCGCATGGCCGCAATGACAGCAAAACAGGTGATTACGCAGAAGCTGCGTGAGGCAGAGCGCGAGATTGTTTACAGTGAATACAAAGAACAGGAAGGCGAGGTGTTGATTGGAACTGTCCAACGACGCGAGGGCCGGATTGTTCTAGTTGATATCGGTCGAACCGTCGGCGTGCTGCTGCCAGAAGATCAGGTGCCTGGTGAGCGTTACAATCCTGGCGACCGGATCAAGGTCTACGTTCGAGAAGTCTCGTTAGGCACCCGCGGTCCCCAAATCAGCTTATCGCGAACCAGCGAAGAACTAGTGAAGATATTATTTGAAATTGAGATTCCCGAGATTGCCGACGGCATTGTTGAGATCAAGAGTATGTCTCGTGAAGCTGGATCACGAACCAAAGTCGCTGTTATCTCCAAAGACGATTCAATCGATCCGATTGGAGCTTGCATTGGCCAGCGGGGTATTCGCATTCAAACCATTATTAATGAGCTTGGTGGAGAAAAAATCGATGTCATCGAATGGAGTGATGATACTAACAATTTTATTACAAACGCTCTATCGCCAGCCAAGGTTAAGCAGGTAAAGCTTAGCGAATCAGACAATACAGCGATAGCGGTTGTTGATGAAGATCAGTTGTCATTGGCGATTGGCCGCGGCGGTCAAAACGTCCGGTTAGCTGCCAGATTGACCGGCTGGAAGCTGAGCGTTCGCGGTGAAGAAGACGAAGGAGGAGACAAAACTGAATTAGCAGAGGAGGCGACAACAGATGCGGAAGATTTGACGTCTTTTGAACAATCTTCTACTAAAGAAGATGTCTCTGCAGACGAGGTCGCACTTGTCAGTGAAGATGTCGAGGAGGTCAGTGAAGAGAATGAAACACTAGAAGAAGAGTCTAAGGAGGAAGAGTAATAGCTTATGAATTTATTTCAAATAGTCTTTGAGCAGCCATTCTACAACTTGCTAGTTTGGCTCTATGATGTTTTGCCAGGAGCTGATATCGGTATTGCCATCATCATCATCACCTTGCTCATTAAGGGAATATTGTTTCCTCTTACGTTCAGGTCACTAAAATCACAACGTGATTTACAAGCCATTCAGCCAAAGATTAAAGAGATCCGTGAGCAGTACAAAGATGATAAAGAAAAGATGGCTCAGGAATTGATGGCTGTTTATAAAAACAACAACGTTAATCCACTCTCATCATGTTTGCCACTCTTGATCCAGTTACCAATTTTCATTGCTTTGTTTCGAGTGTTGCGAACGGGTATTGGCGAAGTCAATGTTGACATGCTTTACAACTTTGTGCCAAATCCGGGCACCATTGACGCTATGTTCCTGGGCGTTGTCAACCTGGCTGAGATTTCTATTCCTCTGGCCGTACTGGCAGCTATCGCTCAATATTTTCAAGCCAAGCAAACTATTGCGAAACAACCGATCAAGGAGGTGCGAAAAGAGCCAGGTGCTATGGATGAGAACATGATGGCTTCGATGAATAAGATGATGCTGTACTTCATGCCGATTCTGACTTTAATCATCGGTACAACGTCATTGCCAGGCGGGGTCATGCTGTATTGGTTGTCGACCACTGCATTAACGATTATTCTTTATCGCATTTTTCTCAACAAAAAGGATGACGAGAAAAAAGAGATCGAGATTGAAGCAAAAGAAATTTGATCGGTCATGGCGTGAAATGGTATTCTATAACCCTGTTGAGTGACGTCGAATTAGTTTCGAAGCTGTTCAGCAGGGCTATCTATTTCACTCGACTATGACAAAAAAAACACTGATCCGCGGCTTATTGTTTTTACTCTCCTTAGCCCTTGGGATCGGTGTTTTTGCTTACTTTGTCTATCAGGAAGGTTTTTTTGAAATAATTGAGAGTCTGCAATCGTTTGGGGTTCTGGCTTTTATTGGTTTTATCACCATTTCACTTTTGAATTTTGTTTTCTACAGTTGGCGCTGGCAGATAATCATCAATAATCATTTGCCAAAAAAGGAGCGAGTGCCTTTGGCGCGGATGTACCTTCACCGACTCGGTGGTTATGCAGTTAGTTATTTGACGCCGGCAGCTCAAGTTGGCGGTGAACCGGTTCGCATTGCTTTATTATCATCTGAGGGCGTTAGTCTAAAGGCGGCCACGAGTTCCGTTATTTTAGATATCGCCTTTGAGCTTTCAGCTTATATTGTTTTTATTATTGCTGGTGTTCTCTTGGCGATTTTACAAGGGTTTGGTGATGGCGAGTCGATGATAATTATCGTCGTTGGCCTGTCGGTTACTTTAGCGATACTGATTTTATTTTTTGTTTTACTCGCATACGGCAAAGGTTTTTTTGTTCATCTCTTCCGGTTTACTCGCTTCAATAGAATTAAGAAGTTGCAGAAGTTTGAAAAAGGGATTATTCAAACTGAACAATTGATGACCGATTTTTTGGCTAAGAAAAAACAGCTCTTATTTATTATCGCCGCCCTGTCGATGACAGTTATTTCTTTCCGCGTGGTCGAGGTTTTCTATATTGCTAGTTTTTTTGGTGTTGAATTGAATTTTGCTCAAGCTTTCTTGACCAGCACTCTGCCTGGCATCGCGCTCCTTATGCCTGTCCCGGCCGGCCTCGGACTTTTTGAAGGTGGTTTTAGCGCAGTTTTTTCCATTCTGAACGTTCCACTGAACGCGGTCGCTTTCGCCTTGATAATTCGTCTTCGCGATGTAGTCTTTATTTTCTTTGGTCTCTTACATATTTTGAGCCGTGGTCGAAAATTTGTTGAAAGCAAAGTATTAAAAGGCACGGTAAATTGATTTGATTATGCCAAGTGATTTGGAAAAAACAATCTTTCGGACTATTGCCTATTTTTCCTATTTTTCATATCCATTAACTACTTTTGAGATTTTTAAGTGGCAGATGAATCCAGAGCGTCACTATATATTATTAGAGATTACAAATGCTATTCAGGAATCAGCTTGGTTAAAATCGAAATTAAATCATTTTCGCGGCTTTTATTCTTTAGTTGGCGCTCAAATAAAAGATCAGGTTCGTACCAGACACCAGCGGTTCATAAATGCAACGACAAAATATAAAAAATTGGACAGTATTCTATCTTATCTGATTCGTTTGCCAAACATTGAGGGCGTGGCGCTGTGTAATACTAGTGTTTTTCATCACACTCGCGAACATAGTGATATTGATTTGTTTGTTATTACTCGACCAGGCCGAATTTGGGCCAGTCGTTTAGTCAGCGTCGCACCGATGAAGTTGCTGCATCAGCGTCCGGGGGAGGTTCAGCGCAACCCGGTCGATATCAGTTTTTTTATCTCTAGTGAACAACTAAATATTGAAGATCTAAAAATTGACAGTCTTGATCCTTATTTAGCCGTCTGGTCGCGATCATTGATTCCGTTATTTGAACATGAGACCGGACTATTTGAAAGATTTTTTCAGCAGAATCAGTGGGCCGCAGCATATACGCCGAACACATCATCGGCAAGGCGTGCTTTTGCCAAACGCTTTTCTGCAAAGACAAAATTTCCACGCCTACCTATTCCAGAGTCATGGTGTGAAAGATTGCAGCGCCGCCAATTTCCACAAGAGATTAGACGTCTAGAGAATATTGATACCCGAGTTGTTGTTTCTGATCAGATGCTAAAATTTCATATTAACGACAGGCGAGCGCAAATCGTCCGTTCACTTAACGAGAAGATGAAAGTATGCGAGAGAAAGTAATCAAATATGGTTTATCGCTGTTTTTCTTTTTGCTGCCGTGGCAAACGCGGCTTATTTTTTCACAGGCGTTAATTGAAGGCCAAAATTTTGAGTTCGGGATCATGAGTCTGTATGCTACTGAATTGTTATTAGTGTTGATTTTTATATTGAGTGGCCGCCGTCAATTCAGCCAGGGGAGTCAAAAACCAATTCAGCTGGCTGCTTTACTTGTTATTCCGGTTTTGGTTTCGGTTATCTGGGCTGTTAATCAGGACCTAGCTGTAGCTCAATTTTTGCATATTGGTTTTGCCATGATGCTTTTTATCATGCTACTCGACAAACGAGTTGATCTTAAATGGGTGATGATGAGTTTTGTGGCCGGCTTGTTGATCCAAGTTGGTCTTGGCGCGGTTCAGGTAGCGTCCGGCAATTCACCGGCTTCAACCTGGCTGGGCATGGCCGCACATGATGCTACTCGACTCGGTGAGGCTGTTACTGGCTTTCCGACTGGCGAACGGACACTGCGGGCTCACGGTGGTTTTTCTCATCCCAATGTTCTCGGCGGTTACTTAGCTGTGGCGATTGTGGCTGTTCTCGGCTTTTGGCAGGCGGCAAAGTTCGAAGCACAGCGAGTAACCCTTGCGATTCTTGGAGCGGTTTTGCTAGTTGGACTTTTTCTGACGTTTTCACAATCAGCCTGGCTTGGCTTGATTATGGCTTTTATTGTCGGCGCAATGGTTGCTTTGATGAAAAATACAGCACGAGCTCGCATTCTGGTTGTACCGGTGGCATTCCTAATTATCGGCGGTGCCTTTGCTTATATGTTGATCACTGGCACTCCATCGTCTCCAATCGACGCCACGATTGAACTTGAGAAACGTTCAATGGTTGATCGCGTTGAGGAATACCAGGAATATTTTACGGTTATGGATACGCCTCAAGAATGGATTTTTGGCCATGGTTCTGGAAACTATATGTTAGCTGTAGCTGATGTTTATCCAGGACGCTATTGGTGGCAGTATCGACCAATTCATAACGTACCGCTTATGGTTGTTGGTGAAATTGGTTTACTTGGACTAGTCTTCGTATTGATTTGGAGCTCAACGATCGATAAAATTAATTTTGCCCGTTTTCCAAATCGCGAGGCGGTGACGGCATTTATGATGGGCAATGTCATCCTTTTTATTCTTTTCTTTGATCACTATTTGTGGACTTCTTGGGCTGGTTTGGCTCTTGTTGCCTTGGTGATGGCCCTCACGGTCAGGATGGGGGAGAAGGATTGACAATTTTAAAAAAATTAGATACATTCACCCCTCGTACCTTTACAAGGGGTTGTTTTTAAATATCGTTCTTAGCTCTGTTTTGGGGCGATATTTAAAAACAACCTCAAACAGGAGGAAGAAGTATTGCCTTCTGACGAAGAAATCAACAAGTTCATCGAAAGTACCTGGGCGGGCTTCACTAGCTTCATCGGCGATATGTGGAAAGCCGTCAAGGAGATGGCACGTGCAGCCTTCCGTATGCTGCACATGCTCATTGTTGGCTTTATGGTTCTTATACCTACGACCATGTATTTGACTGGCGCCGCCGGTGGCGCTGAAACGCTGACAACAACGTCGATCATCTTCGTCGTTTACACGATCTACCTGCTTGTCGAAGTCTGCATCTCGGCACCCGCGCCGGTTATCGTTCAGATCCCAGTGATGGAGATTCCGACAACGATTGACCGCGACAACGCGGCCACGATGCGACCGGTTGCTCTGACTGATGACAAAGGCAGCCTTGAGGGTTTCCGCATCGTCCGCAACCTGCTCATGCAAATCGACAAGGCAGCCGATGCTTCGTCAATCCACTCCTTGATCGAGGCACAGTTCAACACGTTGCGCTACGAAAACGATCAGCGCTACGCCAAGACTGAGCAGCGCATCGCGTCGCTCGCCTTTATCGGCTTCATGGGTACGGTCGTTGGCCTGATGGCCTTTCTGGCCCAGGTCGATGTCGTGCTTGATCTCTTCGATGAGAATAGCGAAGCGATGCTTTCGCAACTTGACCTAACTGGTGTCGCCAGTGCCTTTCTGACGACCTTCATCGGTCTGATGGGCAAGGCCTGGGTTTCCAAGGGCATTGCTACTGATCAGAATGCTCAGGATGAGTCGCTGATCAAGCTCGAAAAGTGGATTCAGCAGGAGATCTTGGTGCGACTCAATCTACCTTCACAGGTGACGACCTATCTAACGCTCAAGGCTACTAGCGATTTGGCTGAACCACTCGTTGCAGCCATGGAGGGTATGCAGACAGTTGTGGCTGATTTCCAGTTCATGGTGGGCGAGATTCAGCAGGCGACCAGCGATCAGTTGTTGGCAGCCAAGATCATCTCTGAGGTGATCGCTCCGAAGCTAGAGCGTATGGTCAAGAACTTCGATCAGCTTGAAGGTATGGTTATCGAGACGCGTCTCGTCGACGGCGGCTATGCCATGACCTTACGCAAACCTGGGAAGGGGGTGAACTGATGCGTCGCCACAAGAGGCGGGGTGCGGATGTTCAGCTTGGCGATGCGCAGTCAGACATCTCGCTCAACCTCGCCATCATCTTCATTCTGTTGTTTGTAATGGCCATTGTCATGGCTGCAGTCATGACCAGGCGGGCGATCGAAGCGCAGTCAGCACAAGCAGACGCCAAAGACGCCAGCAAAACGCTGACCGAGCAGGTCGAGCAGCTCCAAGCTGATCTGGCGGCCTGTGAGACCGAAAGGGACGCAGCAATCGCTCGGGCTGAGAAGGCGGAGCGGGAGCTGTCCAAGCAGCAGGGCATGATGATTAGCTCTGGCATGCAGCTTTACGAAGCAAGCGGCTACGCGTTGATTACCGAAGCTAGGTTCGACCCGAATTATCAAGGGACGGGCATCAAAGGCAAAAAGATTATTTATCGATGCATGCCAGACTACGGCCACGTAGAATGGGGAACCGGTAGGGGTGGTGCCGGCCTTAGCGAAAGAGGCATCATCGGCCGCTAATCTCAACATCTATCCCGGCAGGACAGCAATGTCCTTCGGGCCTGCCCTGTACCGTCCAGACTAGCTGGACTGGTGCAGGGTGTTTTTATCGTTTAGAGAAACATTCAAAATTGCTGTAGATATGGTTGAGCTGCGAGGAGCACAAAAAGCCGTACTGATAGGTACAGTGTTGGGCACCACAGCAGCGAAGCCATAGATGCAGTGATTTTGAATGTTTCTATTATCACTCTTGACAGAGGAGTGCTAATTCAGTTAAGATACGGCCGAAATTAAGTATACATTTTATGAACTTAAAACCAGTAGGCAATAACATTGTTCTTAAGCCGCTCGATAGTGAAAAGACGACAGCGTCGGGGATTATCATTCCTGATACAGTCGATAAAGAGCGACCGGAAAAGGGTGAAGTACTAGCTGTTGGTCCGGGCAAGGTGCTCGACAGCGGTCAGCGCCAACCAATCGAAGTTCAGGTTGGCAATAAAGTTATTTTTAAGAAGTATGCGCCGGACGAGTTTGAGATTGATGGTCAGAAATATCTAATCATCAGTTCAGACGATGTCATGGCTGTGATCGAATAATTCTATGGCTAAACAAATAACATTCAGAGAGGACGCTCGCGAAGGCATTAAACGCGGAATCGACAAGTTGGCTGACGCTGTAAAAGTTACACTTGGTCCGAAAGGCCGCAACGTGATTGTTGAACGTAGTTATGGCGCTCCCATGGTCACCAAAGACGGTGTTTCTGTGGCCAAAGAAATTGAACTTGAGGACAGACTAGAGAATCTTGGCGCCGAACTAGTCAAGGAAGTCGCTTCTAAAACTGCTGACGTGGCTGGTGACGGTACAACAACTGCAACCGTATTGGCTCAGTCACTCGTTGAGGGTGGCATGCGTCTAGTTGCTTCTGGTATTGACCCGCAGGCTTTACGCCGTGGCATGGAAAAAGGTGTTGAGAAAGTTGTCGAGGAAATCAAAGCGATTTCTCAGCCGGTTCATGGCGAAGCGATTAAGCAAGTAGCGGCAATTTCTGCCAACGATCCCGAGATCGGCAAGTTTATCGCCGAGGCTATGGATAAAGTTGGTGAAAATGGTGTTATCACTATTGAGGAAGGTCAATCATTCGGTATTGAAGTCGACGTAGTTGAAGGTATGCAGTTTGATAAAGGTTACTTGTCACCATACATGGTTACCAATCCTGACCGTATGGAAGCAGAATACGAGGACGTACCAGTTTTGGTGACTGATCAAAAGATCAGTTCAGTTCAAGCATTGTTGCCAGTACTCGAAGCTATTGCCGGCACAGGAAAAAAGGATTTAGTTATTATTGCTGAAGATCTTGATGGCGAGGCTTTGGCTACGCTTGTTGTCAACAAATTGCGCGGTGCTTTTAATGCCTTAGCAATTAAAGCTCCGGCTTTTGGTGATCGTAAGAAAGCCATGCTCGATGACATTGCCGTCGTCACTGGAGCGACAGTTATTAGCGAGGAAAAGGGCATGAAACTAGAAGAAATTGATTTATCAGTTCTTGGAAAGGCCAGAAAAGTAATTTCAACAAAAGATTCAACTACTATTGTCGAAGGCGCAGGTGACAAAACGAATATTGATTCACGCGTCGTTCAAATCAAGCGCGAAATCGAAGAGTCAACATCAGATTTTGACAAGGAGAAGCTGCAGGAGCGCTTGGCTAAACTATCCGGCGGGGTAGCTGTCATCAAAGTTGGTGCAGCTAGTGAAGTTGAAATGAAAGAAAAGAAGCATCGTATCGAAGACGCAGTTGCAGCGACAAAAGCAGCCGTTGAAGAAGGGATTGTTCCTGGCGGTGGTGTAGCACTTATTCGGGCGATGCGATCACTTAAAGATTTGCACGCTTCACTCGAGCACATCAGTTCGGAAGAAGCGCTCGGTGTTAAAGTTTTACAGGATGCCCTGGAATCACCACTGCGCCAGATTGCTGATAACGCTGGCAGCAAAGGCGAGGTTGTGGTCGAGCGTATTAAGAACGAAACCGGTTCCTATGGCTTTAACGCAGCAACCGGACGCGATGAGACTGATATGGTTTCGGCTGGAATAATCGATCCGGCAAAAGTCACTCGTTCAGCTGTTCAAAATGCTGTCTCTGTGGCCATTATGGTTATTACAACTGAAGCGGCTGTAACAGAAATTCCAAAAGACGAACCAGCTATGCCAGCTGGTGGCGGTATGCCCGGTGGCATGATGATGTAAAGATGAAATAAAGCAGAGTCATTTGGCTCTGCTTTTGTGATATAATGTTGAAAAATAAATTACCAAAATT
>JBDRDZ010000057.1:0-7006 GCA_043820165.1 Patescibacteria group bacterium | reverse complement strand
GCCTCATAAGTTGGTGAATCATCAACCATGATTGATCCAAAACCGGAAAAATCTTCACCAACTTGAATGCCATTCCAGTAGGCAGGGAAGTCTAAGCTGAATTTGCCAGCGACGATTCTGCTATTAGTTGTTTTAATCTCATCTTCCTCGGGTTTTTCATCTGATGTTTCTGTTGGGGTCTCGGACACGATTAATTCATCAAGTTTAACGTCGGTTTCGTAAACATTAATCTTTTTTTGACAGCCAGCACCGATTAAAACCAAACTAATGATTAGTGCTGTGGATAAGTTAAGATATCTCATAACTAAAAATAAATCATCGCTGTCTTGATTTTATCAGTAACAGCGATGATCGTCATCTTATTTTGCTTTTTTTATTCGAAGAGAGTTCAAGACTACCGAAACAGACGAGAAGGCCATCGCAGCTGAGGCAATCATCGGGTTTAGTAGTCCGAAGACTGCCAAAGGAATAGCTACTACGTTATAGAAGAAAGCCCAGAAAAGGTTTTGTTTGATGCCGCGATCTGTGATCCTCGAAATATGAATAGCTTCGGGAATTTTTTCCGGTCCACCGCCGACGAGGACAATTTGACCGGCTTCGATAGCGATATCTGTTCCAGAGCCAACGGCAATACCGAGATCGGCTTGTATCAAGGCCGGAGCATCGTTGATGCCGTCGCCAACAAAAGCTACTCGTTTGCCTTTGTCCTGCCATTCTTTAACAATTTTTAGTTTCTCGTCTGGCAATACTTCCGCGCGAAAATTATCGATGCCAACTTGCTCAGCGACCGCTTTAGCTGTTCGTTCATTATCCCCAGTGATCATTAAAACTTCAAATCCTTGTTGCTTCATTTTTTCCACAGCGCTTTTAGCTCCGCGTTTTAGCGTATCGGCAATGGCAATCAAGGCAGAAATTTCGCCATCAATCGCTATCATGACAACTGTTTTGCCCTGCCTTTGCAGTTCGCCCATTCTTTTAGTGGCTGGGATGACTGAAATATTTTCGTCCTGCATCAAAGCGGTATTTCCGATCATGATTGTTTTTTTATTGGCAACGCCTTTAATACCTTTGCCAGTGATCGAAATAAATTTTTCAACTTTGATCGACTCTGAATATTTCCCGACATAATCGACAATCGCTTGACCGAGCGGATGTTCTGATTGAGCCTCTAAAGCCCCAATTTGCGGCGCTACATTTAACCATTTTTCATCATTGAGCATCGCAACATCAGTAACTTTTGGTAGACCCTCGGTGATTGTGCCAGTTTTGTCGAGCATGATGACATCAAGATTACGACCATGTTCGAGCGCTTCACCACTTTTAATCAAAATTCCTCGCTTTGCTCCGCGGCCAGTGCCAACTAAGATCGCTGTTGGCGTGGCTAGACCGAGCGCACAAGGACAGGCAATGACTAAAACAGCAACAGCCGGCACAAACGCGGTTGTTAGATCGCCAGTCACAATCAACCAAATAACAAAAGTGATTAGTGCAATTAGAATGACGATTGGCACAAAAATTCCAGCTATTTTATCAACCAGTTTTTGAATTGGCGCTTTTTGTTGTTGAGCATCTTCAACCAAACGAATTATCTGGGAAAGCACGGTGTTATCTCCAGTTTTTGTGATTTTGATTTTCAGCGAACCTTTTTGGTTAAGAGTGGCGCCAAAGACTTGATCATCCACTTGCTTACTGACGGGCAGGCTCTCACCGGTCAACATGGATTCATTGATAGCAGATTCGCCGTCGACAACAAGACCATCCAAAGGAATCTTTTCTCCGGGTTTTACCAGGACGATATCGTCAATTTTAAGATCCTCAATGGCAATATCTTCAGTATCACCTTGTTTGTTAATTCGATGAGCGGTTTTAGCTCCGAGCTCGAGCAATTTGCTAATTGCTTCGCTAGCTCGGCCTTTGCTTTTCGCTTCAAAGAATCGTCCGAGCAGAATAAAACCAGTAATGATAGCTGCAGCATCAAAATATACATCACCGCCACGAAACATTTGCCAAATACTAAAGAACAGCGCAGAAAACGTACCCATGGTGATGAGTGTGTCCATGTTGGCTCGAAGTTTTGTGAGTTGTTTCCAAGTCATTCGATGAAATTCCATGCCTGGACCGAAGACAACAATCGAGGCGAGAAATGCTTGCAGCCAAAGAGCAGGAGAGACGCCAAGGAAATCGCCGCGCAAATCAAATCCAGTCATGGCCAGAACGAAAAGAATGATGCCGAGACTGAGTGATAACGTGGCTCGGCGGAAGGCGGTTTTGGCATCGCTATGCACCATCTGATGACCAGAATGTTCTGTTTCATGTTCAGTTATCGGCTGTATCTTGTCCATGACTGTTTGATAGCCTTCATCTTTTATAATTTTATGAAGATCGTGTTCGGAAATTTGGTTTTCATCAAAATCTACCGCAGCTTGAGCCAGAGCATAATTAACATTAGCTTTTTTTACACCTGTGGCCTTAGCTAAAGAGTTTTCAATGTTGACTGCACAAGAGGCGCAATGCATGCCTTCAATCTTGAATTTTGATTTTTTCATATTAGCTTTCTTGAGGAGTTACAATCATTGTACCGCGAATCATGCCCATTGAGCAGCTAAATGTGTATTTACCCGGTTTTGTTGGGGTAAACTGTACTAAATTATCCCCTGGGTGCAGGTTTTCGTTAACACCGAAGGCCGATAACACCAAGGAGCTAGCGCAACCCATCTTGTCCGCCCCATGAATATTCCAATCCACCGGCGTACCAGCCTCTACGGAAAGGACGTCGGGTTTGTAAGTTAGGCGATCGGTTACGTCCATGGAGATCTGCTGTCGACCTTCCTCGACAGTTATTTTTGTCGAAGTGACATCAGGTAAAGCTAGAGTAAGTGCTGGATTGAAACCGACTAGTGCCAAACCGTTGGTAATATTACTAATGCCAAGTACAAGAACAATAATGCCGGCTGCTTGAGTGACTTTTTTGAGCGTATTGGCCGAGGCGAACGAGGTAGCGCTGCCGATGCCTAACAGTATGGGCGCTGTACCGAGCGCAAAGATGCCCATTATCAGAGCTGACTGAATCGGATCCTGTGTTGTCAAAGCGAAGAGCTGCATTGACTGGGTGAACCCGCAAGGCAGAAAGAAGGTCATGGCACCGAGTATTATAGGCGCCTTTGGATCTTTGGATTCTGCCAGGTCATGAACTTTATGAGCCAACCATTTGGGCATACTAATAACCGGAGAAGGGAAGATATCAAGTAGATTGATGCCGATAATAATCATTGCTGCAGCCACAATAATGACAAAGAAGCCATTCAGAGTTGCACTAAGTTGAATCGCTGAACCAAGGTAGCCAATCAGCGCACCAAAAGCAGCAAAGCCACCGATGCGACCTAGGTTAAACAATAGGTGCGGCTGAAAGCGTTCCCGAGGTGTCTGATTTTTCTGATCTTTAGCTACTGCACTGGAAACAGCGGCAACGAGTCCACCAACCACGGCTGTGCACGATGATAACGAAGCAATAAAACCAATAGCCAATACACCGACCAAACTGGCTGGCTCGGCAGAGCCTGGGCTAAAGCTGAGTAAGCCGATCTGATCAAGGATAATATATAATGATCCGACTAAAACCACGACAGCACCGAGGCGTTGCCAGGGAATATTTTTTTTGTTGATAGATTTTTCTTTATCTGCGTAACCAACGACGTAGCCGTGTTTAATTAACATCGGGTTCAAGTCTTCAGGTAAATATCGCTGGTCATTTTTGGTTTGAAAGGTGATAGTGCGTTTGGCGTGCGAAACATGAACAGAGCAGATGTTATCCTGTTTTTTCAGCTCACGCTCAATTACAACTTCGCAGCTTTTACAATTTGTGCCGCGAACAAAAAAAGTTTGTTTTTGCATAAGAGAGAATTAATTTTTAGGAAAAAGTTTTCCTACGCTATTCTCTCTTTTGGGTTGTTAAAATACGGTCACAATACGACAGTTTTTCTCCAACGGAAAAAGCAGACGGTGACTCGGCCAAAATTTGAAAAAAGTTTGTTTCTGGGTCGATAATGGCAGCAACTGAGAATTGCGGCTCAGGAGTGCTGAAAGTGTCATTGTTGATTAGCTGCACCTGATCAAGACAATGTTCTAAACATGATTGTGTTTCGTGTCCAGACATCGAATGCGAATCATTGCTACTCAATGAGGCGTTCGACAAACGAATAGACGGAATCGACAAAAAAAGGCCAACAACCATCAGGATGCCGACTTGGGTAAAGAGTTTGAATGTTTTATATTTATCCATCACTAAAAAATCATACCCTAAAAGTAGGTAAATGTTAATCATTGACTGCTTCGATGTAAATATTGGTAACATCTGGTACAATGCGCTCATTATGTACGTAGCTTTTCTCATCTTTCTCATCTTTCTCATTTTTGTCTTGATCGTTGCTTCTTATATTTACGCGTCATTTGGTTTAACTGCTTTCTGGGGTGCTCCGTACGTTGGTACTCCGAAAGGAACTGTTCGTGAGATGCTTGAATTAATCGATTTTCAACCAGGGCAAACAATAACTGATCTGGGATCAGGTACTGGAACGATTTTAATCGTGGCTGTTAAAGAGTTTGGTGCCAGCAGAGCAATTGGTTATGAAATTCATCCGGTTCTCGTGTGGATTTCCAGGATGAAAGCCAGATGGAATAAGGTTGATGATCATGTTGAATTTCGCCGTGGTAATTTTTTTAAAGCTGATCTTGAGCCAACTGATGTGCTTGGAGTTTATTTATTGACTGAAACCATGGATAAGTTACAAGAAAAACTCAAGAAATCATACGATCCAGATACTCTCATTGTTTCTCGTGGTTTTACCGTGCCCGGGATAAAACCAGTCAAACAAAAAATCACACCGCGACGATCATATTATGTGTATCGAGTCGGTGATCTGGGGATGGCAAAAAAATAATTGATTTGTTACAATACCGGCGTCATCGATATATTATGTCAAACGAAGTCGTACTTGATATTGAAACTCAAAACACCTTTAACGAAGTTGGTGGTTATAATCCAGAAAAGCTACGCGTCTCAGTGGTCGTGGCTTATTTTTATGAAACAGATACCTACGAGCATTATCTCGAGGATGAATTGCCACAACTTTTTAATAAATTAGAGCAGGGTGGTCGGATTATTGGTTACAATAGTATTGGTTTTGATATCCCTGTACTAAACCATTACTATGCTGGTGATTTGATGCAGGTACCTCAGCTAGATATGCTGGCTAAAATCAATGCATCACTTGGCTATCGGATTAAGCTTGATTCAGTGGCTGCAGCAACTATTGGCACGAGCAAGAGTGCTCATGGACTTTTGGCCGTTAAGTGGTGGAAGGAGGGTAAAGTTCAGGAAGTAATTGATTATTGTAAGCAAGACGTTAAGGTTACAAAGGAAGTTTACGAATTTGGAAAAGAAAACGGTTATATTTTATTTGACGATAGGATGGGGGAGAGAAGAAAAGTGGACATTGATTTTGCTCCGGTAGAGGAAAAGGCCTCAATCAATTTAACAATGGGATTTTAATCGTTTTAAGACGCATCTTATCCACACCTAGACTGATTTAAACCACAATATCTTGTGGTATAATCCCATAAGTGACACAACATCTTGTGTTAAGGGGATTAGTCGATAGTCCCTGGTGATCTCTGGGCAAAGTGGGTCCCGATAATACGGGCTCGTTTTTTTCCCCTAAAATTATTTAATTAAGCTCGCCAAATTATGAATCAGCCTGCCAATCTTTCTCAAAAGACCGAGTCGATTTCTGATGAGAAAATTTCAGATTTAGTCTGGGATTACATGACTGCTATTAAATCTATCCGTAAGCGTAACGGGCAGGAAACTAATTTTGATGGCGAGAAACTTAAACGCTCAATTCGTTTGGCTTTGGATAGCGCGGGCATGAACAAAATGGCTGAGGAAGACCTGACTGCCCAGGTTGTTGGACGTTTGCAAAAAATATATAACGGTCATACTGTTGCCTCGACCGGTGATGTTCGCGAGGTTGTGTCCATGACACTCATCGACAACAACTTGATTCACGTCGCCAAGACTTATATTGCTCACAAGCAAAAATTAGCTCCAGCATCTTCTGGTCGGCCGATTTATGGTAATGGTTTGAGTTTTGCCAGATTTTTTACCAAAGATGGCGTTCATCCTTACGATGAAATTGAATGGGAGATGCGTACTGCTTCCATTAAAAATGAAAAAGGTGAAGCGATTTTTGAACAAACTGATATTGAAACGCCAAAATTTTGGTCGCAGACGGCTACCAATATTGTGGCTCAGAAATATTTTCGCGGTCAGGTTGGTAAGCCTGATCGTGAATCATCAATGAAGCAATTAGTCGGTCGGGTAGCGACAACGATGGCAAACTGGGGGCGAACAGACGGTTACTTCAATTCAGTCGAGGACGCCCAGATTTTCGAAGACGAGCTAATTCACTTGCTGATTAATCAAAAGGCTGCTTTTAACAGCCCGGTTTGGTTTAATGTTGGTGTAGCGCCTCATCCGCAATGTTCAGCGTGTTTTATCAATTCAGTCGAAGATGATATGCGCTCGATCATGCATCTGGCTACGACGGAAACGATGCTGTTTAAGGGCGGATCAGGCACAGGTACAAACTTGTCAAAATTACGATCATCTCCGGAGTTTTTGGGTGGTTCTAACGGAAAATCATCAGGTCCAGTGTCATTTATGAAGGGATTTGATGCTTTTGCTGGCATTATTAAGTCAGGTGGTAAGACTCGCCGAGCGGCCAAGATGGTGATTTTAAATATTGATCATCCGGACATAGAAGATTTTATTGAATGTAAAGTCAAAGAGGAGAAGAAAGCTTGGGCTTTGGTCGAAGCTGGTTATGATGCATCGATGGATGGCGATGCCTACGGCTCCATCTTTTTTCAAAATGCCAATAACTCCGTACGCGTCAATGATGATTTTATGAAAGCGGTGGAGTCTGGTAGCGAGTGGACGACAACAGAA
>JBDRDZ010000056.1:0-12416 GCA_043820165.1 Patescibacteria group bacterium | reverse complement strand
ACACTCATCATACCGGCAGCTACAAGATGTTTTAGTTCATCGTTAACAGCTTCAAGAATATTAAAACCAACCGGATACTCTAAATCAGCTGGGTTAAAATAGACGACATCGTTAATTCGCCAGGACGGGATGTACTCAATTAATTTTTCTGCAGTATCACCGTGAGGATCTATATAACAACAACCGTGGCCGGCATAAATATCGGAAAGAATCATGTTCTCGAGCAACGTCGTTTTGCCCATACCAGTCTTTCCCATAACATAAACATGCCGACGGCGATCATCAGTTTTGATGCCAAACTTTCTTTGTTGATTCCGAAAGTTGGTTTTACCAAAATAGATAATATCTTTTTCGTGATCGTGTTCGTAGCGCATGTTTTTATAAATGATTAGTGACTAGCTTAATGATCTCCAAAAAACTATTCACTAGTTCCTAAGACCTAACCCACTTTTAAGTGGGTAAATTATTCGGTGAATTTGATTCTGGATTAATTGGCTCATCGGCTAAATCAAGCCCCGGTGGTAGTGGAGCGGGCATACCCGGTCGCGGCATACTTGGATCATACTGCTCCTGTGCGGGAGCAGCAACTTGTCCAACTGGTTGTCTAACAACTTCTTCTCGCGGAATTGGGCTACCAGTCAATGAAGCTGGTCTTGGTACGGTTAGCGGCGCGGGTTTTTCCGGCACAGTTGCCGCCGCCGCCTGAACACCAGCAAAATCATTTTGAGTCCGTTCCAGATTTGGCAAATCAGGTTCTCCCTCGGCGGCAAACTGTAACTCAAGTGGCGGTTCAGCCATACGTGAGGCCACGGAAGTCATTACCGGTGTACGAGCATCGGCCGGTGGGAAGTGAAAAAGCGTAGCCAGTTCCTCGCAGTTTAAAATATAGGGCGTTGAACCCGGAGAAAATGATCGATTTTGATATCGCTTCATCAGCCGCCTCTGTTTCATTGGCATTTGCCACTCCTGGAAGAAATAATCGTCTTTTGGCGTTGATGCGTTATGAAGACCTAAAGAATTCATGCTTTGATGCTTGAATTGATGAAAAATACCCTTGGTCATCGCTGCCATTGAACCTTTTCGGAAAACTTCGTGTTTAGCGCAATAGACCCAACGAATTTTTGACCACCAACCAAGTGAGCCGATCTTTCTGGCTACGCCCTCCATTTGTTCTTTTTCTTCTGGGGTGATTTTGAAAGCAGCCCAGTCATTATCTTTTTTCGGTGCTTCAGCTTCGCCGGCGAACATGCCTAAAGCTTGTTCGGCAATTTCTTGCGGAATCCAGCCGAGCGGGCCGAAGATTGACTTGGATGGTTTTTTCTTTTCTTCTTTACCAAGTAGCTTCCAAAGAAATTTTGTACCATCTTTGCGCCAGTCCTGTTCATCAGGCTGAATGATAAGAATTTGTAACCAGTAATGCTCGCCGGTTTTTAATTTACCCAGGTTTTCCAATACTGGCAGCATCGGATCTTTGAATCTTAAATCCTTTTCCCCTTGATGTTCGAACATGTCCCAAGTTTTAATTGGGAAATAATTTTCCTTGCTTAAAATCATCTCACTACCGAAAAGATCATACTCATCGCTGGGATATTCATTTGGCAAAGATTGAACGTAATCTTCAACCTCGGAAATTTGTGCTTCGGGATATTGTGCATAAAGTGAAGCCTCGACCATATCACGATACTTTGCCTGAGTTCTAATGTAAAAATTAATTCGACCTTCGTCGCTAGTGATCTCGAGCGTAAAGTACGCTTGAAATTTTCCGTCCAACCACTTCTCTTTCCAGGTTATAGCTGATTTACTGCCAGCTAAATTGGTAAAAAAGTTAGCCATACCCATTGGCGTCTGGATCGAATCAGCTGGAACACTAATATGTAAAAGATGCCATTTTAATTTTTCCCAATACAAATCCTGCCGATGATCAATCCAGACCTCGGAAAATCCCCAAATCAAAATTCCCATTATTGGAAATGGGGCGATAATTAAAAGCCCATACGCCATCAATTGTTCAATAGGCGTGGTCTGTAAGAATAACTGAATATTCTCAAGCATATTCTTTAACATTATATCACAGAGCAAACTCAAAACCCATCCACTATAGGATGGGCTTTGTTTTATTGTGCTTAACTTTAACCTCTAATCTTTTTTTGTAGCATGACCAACAACGGACTAGCGAGGAATAATGATGAATAGGCACCAGATACAATACCGATAATAAGCGCTAAAATAAACTGTTTTGTCGTTTCGCCTCCAAAGAGAAGAATGGCCACAAGTACTAACAACGTTGTCAATGAAGTATTGATTGATCGGCCAAAACTCTGAACAACGCTATTGTTTACAATGTCGGAGAACGAGGTGTCGCTGTGTCGCAAAGCTGATAAGTTTTCACGAGTACGGTCAAAAATGACAATCGTATCGTTAATTGAGTAACCAAGAATTGTCAGCATAGCAGCCACGAAAGCTGTATCGATCTGAAAGCCTAGAAAGCGTCCCAGCACAGCGAAGATGCCGAGCGGGATTAAAACATCATGTATAGCAGCGATGATTGTTAACACTCCGTATTTCCAAGAAGCGACTGGTTTGGATACCTTCCGAAAGGCCCAAGCAACATACAGCATGATTAAGACCAGCAATAGTATTACAGCCATGACTGATTTTTCCTTAAGCTCCTCACCGATAGCTGGTCCGACCGACTCAAAACGGTACTCTTCAACTGATTCAAAGCGATCACTGAGCCCGCTGATAATCTGATCATGTTCCTCCGGAGTGACCGTTTCTGTTCTGATCAGGTACTGACCATCTTCACTTTCTTGAACGACTGCATCAAAACCAGCAGCTGAAGTCACATCCCGAACATCATTTAAGCTGACCTCGCCATCAATTTTTACTTCAAGCAAACTTCCGCCGGTAAAATCTATCCCAAAATTGAGTCCAAAAATGGCAATACAGACAATAGAAGCTGTAACCAGGGTGGCAGAAATAGCTAGCCACACTTTTGAATACTTAATTACTTGTATCTTCTTTTTCATATCGCTTAATTCTAACTTTTTTCTTCTTTATTCTTTTTTGGACCGTTATAGAGCCACTTTTTACTAAACCACTTCCAGCCACCGAACCATTGCAAGAGAATTCTGGTAACAAAAATTGCTGTTAGCATGGAAACCAGAATACCAATGCCTAAAGTCAACGCGAACCCTTTAATGAAGCTAGTGGCCATCGAGAACAAAACTGCAGCAGCAATCATAGTCGTTAAGTTTCCATCACGGATAGAAGTCCAAGCTCGACGAAAACCTTCATCAATCGCTGTTGGTAAATCGCGACCGGATTTAAGTTCTTCTTTCAAGCGTTCAAAGATTAGTACGTTAGCATCAACAGCCATACCAAGTGACAGAATAAATCCCGCGATTCCAGCTAATGTCATGGTTACCCCAAGCCACTTATATAGCGCCAAGTTCACCGCGGCATAAACTAACAGAGCTAGTACTGCAAAAAATCCAGCTAAACGATAGTAAATGATCATGAAGAGTGCCACCAGCAAGAAACCGATCATGGCCGCATTGATACTGCGTTCAAGTGAGATAGCGCCCAGAGTTGGACCAACGGTCTGCTGTGAAACAAGTTCAATCGGCACTGGCAATGCGCCAGCATTTAAACGCTGCGACAAAAGTCGAGCTTCCTCAATCGTAAACTGACCAGTAATTGATGCTTCACCGCCGTAAATGGCCTGTTGCACGACCGGAGTAGAAATTGGTATGCCGTCCAAAAATATACCGATAACATCACCAACATGTTCTTCTGTCAGGGCAGAAAATAAGTCACCACCTTCTGAATTAAAGTTTAATGAAACATACGGTACGCCAGTATTTGGATCAAAAGCGACAGCTGCACTCTTGATGTGTTTTCCGGAAAGCTCGGTATTCTGCCAGGCGCCATCTCCGGAAATGTCCTCGAGCGTTGTCCATGGCATTTCAATGTGGGCAATCTCGTACTCTTTTTGATATTCCGTGCCCATGCGATAAATAATGTGATAACCAAATTGCGTTTCGATAACTTCAGAAATTTCACCATCATCTAATGCGAACAAGGCATCTTCGAAAGGTTCAACCATAGTTTCAGGATGAACAACGCCAAGATCACCATCAACAGCTGCGGTTGGTCCTTCTGACTTCTCACGAGCTGTTTCACCAAAGTTGTCCTCATTAACTTCGCGTTGAATCTCCTCGGCTAACAGCTGAGCTTCAATTTTAGAACGATCTGATTCGCAACTCTCTGAATCTTCATGACAAATCAAAATATGAGATGCTCGAGCCAATTCCTGCTTGCGACTGTCTAGGTATTCGATAACGTGAATACTTGACGGACCCTGGTATAGTTCTTTTAATACGCCTGTTTTCAATTTTTCTTCTTCAATCTTGGTTACAAGATCTCCGTAAATCGGACTATCTTCAGATACCCAGCCAACGTATCCATTATTTGCGCTGGTAACTGGATCAAGTGAAAACTCAGTTGCTAGAGCGCCAAAATCTTCATCGCCTCGTGCACGCTCCAACATTGCTTCCGCTTCGATCAACTCCTGTTCCTGCGCAACAACGATCTCGGCCTGTTGTTCCTCGGACGCTTGAGCTTCATCATAACTATCCACTGGTAATTTGAACTCAAGAATTGGTGTCTCACCGATTTCAGCAATCGCTTCAGAAATATCAAAAACACCGGCCAACTCAATAATGATTCTGTATGTGTTACCAGAGACGTTTGTCTGAACCAAAGGTTCAGCTACACCGAAAGCGTCAACACGACGCTCAATAACATCACGGACGCCTTCAAGCGCGCTAGAACGATCGCCCGATGGGATATTGCTCATGTCTGCTTCGTAAACAAGATGAGCGCCACCCTGCAGATCTAAACCAAGCTTATAATCTTCATCAGAAAACTTTGGCCCAAAGCCAATCGCTTCAACCATACTGTTCCAAGGTCCCGGAAAAGCGGTCGATGCTGTTAATATAAAGATTACGAGGATAGCCACTACGCTAAAGTGTAAACTCCTCCTTGAACTGCCAGTTTTTCTATTCATATTTGCATTGCAAAAAGTGGGGGTATTTTAGTAAATTCTTGGAAATTTAGCAAGAGACGAGTGGATTTCTATGATATAATATTCTCAGCATATTAATTATGACTGAAAAGGTCAAAAAAAGCGTTCAAATCCCGCTATACGAAAATAACGTAGCGGGATCCCGCCAAAGCGCAGCGCCGGCGGGAAAAGTCAAACGATTATTTAAATACGCCATGATCTTTGGCATCGCCTCATGCAAGATATATTTTATCAAGCGTGACGCTTTGGCTTTGGAAGAAAAACTGGACCAAAAAATCCAGCAATTAAAAAGTATTCATGATTTGGATGATTTGGAGGACGGGATCATTGGCAGCTGCAAACCGATCGCGTGTGAGATGAGAGATGATTTTCGCCTGTGGTTAAGCGTCTCGCGGCGGTACGTAGCGGCTTCAACTAAAGAACGGATTGAAAGATTCATGTAGATCAAACAAAAAACCGCGCCCGAAGGCGCGATTTTTTTATAGATACAATACTTCACAATCATCAATAAAACGTTCATAAAGTACATCATGTGTTTCAGGATGGATAATCACGTCTGGTGAAAAATTGCATTTATATAGTTGAGCATCACTTTGATCAACCCGATCAATCACGTAGCCATTTCGTTTACCCGGTCCGCCATCACCCAAAACACATTCGGTAGTAATGAACCGAATATTATTTTTAGAATCATTAATAATCAGATCCACGCCACAAGTCGGTGCCAAGACTGACGGCAAATTGTCGACAAAACCTAACTTTTCCCAATTTTTTCCATCATCTGAAACCAAAATATCCCAAATGTATTCTGAAATTCTTGTATCGTTTAGTGATTTTTGCATGTATAGCTGAACATGACCGCCAATTTGCGTCTTGCAAGCTTCTACCAACTCAGCCGTGGTTTCTAAATTGTACCCAGCTACAGTACTGACAATGTAACCATTGGCCTGAGCAGCAGAGAGAGCGTCAAAATCGTCCCAAAGATATACACAAGAAGCTCCATCACCAGCATAAATTTCTTCTAAAGCTCTTGGCACAATCGGTTCAACTGGTATCTCTTCGTCTGCAATACTACTTGATTCAGTCGGCTCATCAGCGTCAATAACAACCGACTTCTCAATCTGAGGCTGTTTGAGAAGTACTATAACTAATGTGACTATCGTGATAGCTGCACCAAGGATTATGCCTACAATGATTGATGGAAGATGTTTCATATCTATCTATTGTAGCATTTACAATGCTTTCTTGACGATTAATCTAAAAATTGATACTTTACTCGCCTAGTTCCTTCACTGGGAGGTGAGATGGCCAACTTTGGACGGTTTAATCGCGATGACCTGGGCGTAGCAGCTCAGATGACATTCGGAGCGATCCTATTGATCGTTCTGCTGGCAATCATGACGCAGGTTCAGAAACCTCTATCAATGCCAGTCTACCAGACAAGTATGTCCGAGATCCCGATCAGTCGAGCGGAAACCGTCAAGGATCATGCTACATTGATCGATCTGGCACTCAAACGCGGTCAGAATGACTCGCGCTACATCACCCATCACGAATACTCGCTGGAAAAGCGGCAAGAGTTTGTTGATGTCGTGCTTTGGCCATCACTAAATGAAATCACTAAAGAGTATCCAGTTGAACGATTGCGGCGCAATATCGGTGGTATTCTCGAACGTCGCCAACGATACGAACTCAACATCTACACCTTACTGGATGCATCTGGCTGGGAATCAAACATGATTCGTGGATCTTTGTCAGACAAAGGTGTCACGATGACCGTTTATGTCCCGCAGATGATCGATGTTTACGAGATGTCCGCTTCTGACGAAGCTTTTAAGGATCGCCTGATCATTGCCATCCTGCTAGAAGACCATCTTCTGCGCCACGCCCATCAAAATGATTTCCCCTCCTCAGATAACTTCTCCTGCGTCTGGTTTGCCACCATCGAGCACGTCCTCATCCCCATGCTCCAAGCTGGACGACTGCACGACCTATACCCCGGAGAAGACGCCTACTTGGCCCTCCATGCGCATCAAGAGTCAGATGGAGATCCATGGCATCCGGCATGGATTGAATTCTCACAGTACGCCGCTGGACAAGGTAAACTGGCCATGGTGTGCCAGCCCTAACGCGAACGGCCGACCCCTTCTGGGACCGGCCGTGATTTTTATTCATCGTAGAGGAAAAATTTACAGTCTTTTGGTTTTTCAAATTCCAACTCACCGTCAGCGAACTCGACTACCCAGTAGAAATCTGGATCATTATGCTCTTCAATATAATCATCAGCCGAACAATAACTGACTAATCCCTGATTACCTTCATAATAAACCGTTGGGCTGGATGCGAGCTTGAATGGACGGAAATATGGCAAGCCACCGCAAGGAGCATTCCGATCAAAATCAACTGAGTCAGGTATTACTGTCAAATAATCAAAAGCGTAATCCTGCGTGGCCAGTTCATAAACTCTGGCTGAACAAAATTTGATCAATTCTGAGCGATAAACTCCGTTGACTCGATAACCATCATTTTTATAAACAATATTGCTACCTTCGGTTCGAAAACTCTTAAATGATGGAATATCAGATATGCCATTACCTGGAGGGCTGTATGCTGAATATTCAGCATAGAAAAGATCGTCTAATTGATTGATCCAAGCGACCTGTCGCAAGTCACCATTTTTTAAAGCTCTTGGTGTTGAGTCATAGTGATTGCTGGAACCATAACCAACTCTGGTATAGATTTCCTTATCAATATTATAGGAGTAAATGCCGCTGCCGATCGTACCAACAGCAATATCTGGATTTTCACCATAATCAGAAATTGATAATGCTAATTGCGATGTTGAAAAATCTAACATGAAATATTGCGGTTCTGGGATTAGATCAGTGTTGATTGCCGAAGAATCGTAAGAAATCTCAAAACTATATGGATAAACCCAAATCACTTCCCTATCTTGATTGGCAATCTTTTTATCCCAGAAAAATAATGATCCATTAGTCAAAACCACTGGTTTAAATGGAAAACCATATGAAGTGGTCGTGTAACCAACATCAGTGTCTTCAAAATCAAAAATCTTTGCAACATTATCTCTCTTAACATCAATACTAAACCAATCAGTTTCGTCTTCAATACCCTGAACAATAATTCCATGATCATAAAGTGCAATATACGGGCTGCCTTGTATTGTCCAAGTGTAATTTGCATGCTGTGGATATTGATAGTTATAAACCCTGACCTCTGAAGCGTATAAATTCAATACAGCAACATAAGGTTTTTGATCTTTCCAGGCAATCAGAGGCAACTGGCCAAAGTTTTTATAATCTTGCAGATCGTCACCATAAGGCCACTGATATTCATTAATCATGGCAAATTCAAAAGAGCTAGTCTCAAAATTCTTTACAGAGAAGCCGTCTTCTTGCCACTGATTTGAAACCGCGATAGTTTCGATGGTCTTACTAGTGTCTAACGAATCTCGATATTCGTACAAATAGTCTGGTATTGAATTTTCTGCTTTCATTGATAGTCCTTGTGCAGCCATCGTCTGCGGTGCTAATAAAACAAAAAGCAGGCTAAATAATAAAACTTTTTTCATATATAAATTTAAAAGACATCTGTATCATAACAGATGTCTGACTTTTTCGAAATGAGGTTTCATCATTGAGTGTAGCGGCTCGGGAAAATCGTCCGGATGAAACCAGCCAAGTTCGTCAATCTTGTCCGGTTCTCCAATGCCAACTTTTAATGGATCGACTTTTACCACATGAAGTACTGCAACCCAGTGTGTCGGCGTGCCGTTATTATCGCGTAGCACATTTTCAGCGATAACGTGGTGAACTTCGTCTGGATCAACAAGATACTCTTCTTTGACTTCACGACGTACCGCTGATTCAAAATCTTCACATGTTCCATTGATCCACCGCCACAATCCCAAGTTCCCTGCTCATCACGGCAATTAGCTGATCTTTTATGTAAAAGCACCTTGCCCTGCCCATCATGACAGAAGAAAACACAACAAACGCCAATATAGTCTACACCACGTTTTAGGTCGATTTTTTGGTATTTTTCGCTGTTCATACTAGTCAGGCTTGACAAAATCTGTAAAAATGCATAAGGTAATCAGTCTTCCGTCAGGAGGCGTATATGCCCACTCAATCCTTTACTCAGGAGGAGCTCGAAAGAACTCTCACTGAAACTCAACTCGCAGAACTCAGATCACTTCAACGATCCGCTGAAGAAAGAGGGCTAACCGCCGAACTCTCCGAATGCGGCCAATACGTCATTACCTACGGTAAAGGCCAAAGGCCGCTATTCCAAAGAAAGGTGGAGGACGCCCTCGATCCGTCACGTCGCGATGCCGATTAGGTGTCGTGACGTTCATTTTTTTGTTCGCGTTCAAGAAAACGCAAAGCCTGCCCAAGATTAATAAGACGAGTCGAAAAAGCACGATCCATCATTCTACTATTTTTTTCAATTATTTTTACAAACTGCTCAACAGCCTCATCTCCAGTCATTAAGCCTTGCTCGATAAACGTAGCCATGTAGTCAAGAAATTTTTTCCAATTTCCTTCCTTGTAGCCATTGCGATCGGGATTTTTTGTATTAACAAAATAGAATTTAAAAATCGAATCAACCGTTTCTGGATTGAATGGCCTATTAACATCTCTTCTATCCATAAATTTTACTCGATCGGCAATTTCAGATGGGTGTCTTCTGATGATTGTAATTTCTGTCAGCAATTTCTTGCCCTCTTCACGTTGCTGTCGCTCCAAAGCACTTTCCCGAACGCACTCTTGTGTCAGCACCTCTAATCGCCTGAGAACAACCTCGTCTTGCGGCCGGCGACTACCTGCTATTTCATCAACGTAATGCTCAGTTTGTCTACCTTCGTATCGGCCTTCAAAAGTTGATGCTGAACCAAAATCAATCAAATAAACTACATTTTGCCTTTCCGGGTCATCGCTATATTTAAAATCGCCAGTCACCATAAAATTTCGTTCATGAGCATCCCGGTGTACAATTTTTACACCATGCAGCCTATCTATCGTGCGCTGCATCCGCTCAAGAATTGTCGGATCGATCCTAACTCCATTTTCGTGTAAATACTGGTATAGTCTTGCAGCATTTTCGTTCTCAATTTTTTCTCGTTCATAAGCCCTTTCTGCTTCCGTCGCGCCCTTTCCACCAGGGTTTGCGTAGCCAGGTATATTTGCGCTATCCATGCATTTTTCAAAAGTCCAATCTTTCATTTCTTCATCTGTAATATTGGGATCCTTAATACGTACCGCTTCACGAGCTAGAAGGCCTGCTAAATCTCGACCATCAATAAACTCCATTAAAATAACTTCAACCCGCTCCATTTTTCTACCAACTGCTTTTGAAATCTTTGGCCTAACTTCCTCTGACAATTGTATGTCACGGTAAAATAATGGTTTTGGAATCAGCGCTTCCTTGTCCGGGTCTTGTTGTAATGCATCATAGGCTAATTTATGCATTCGAAACTCCTCTTTACCTCGACCACTGATATAGACTTTTAATATTTTCAAAGCTCGATTCTCGTCCAAATCAACATCACTGGCCCTGGCCAGCTCAATAAGTTCTGGTGCTAAAATATCGTGCGGCACTTTCATGATGATTCCATTATTACCTTCATCATGTTTGATGCAATCACGAAGCAATTGCTCAGCGATTTCATCAAGCGCCCTTTCATGCTCTTTTTCTCTCTCAATACCAGTGGCTTCACCTTCTGGCGGAGATGTTCTACTTCTTTCTTCTGGACTACCTGACATATTCATATTCTTCTATCAATAATATCTTACAGATTATTCTTTTTTCCAATAATCTGCAACCAAACGGTTCCGCCCGGCCGATCAGAATCAGCTTCATCATCCCAGATGACCTCGAGTCCGGAATTTTTGAAATATCGTCGCATTTCCTCCAGATCAAAATAACTGAAGAATCTTTTAAACTCGTAACCCCAATCATTCTGAACCAGGGTATCTTCGTCCGGTTGACCGGGTCGGATCTTCTTCACAGCCGCATAAAAATAACCGCCTGACTTGATTACAGCTGCTATTTTTTAATCACCTCTTGAACTTCAGCTTTAGGGATATGCAGCAATGATGCTTGGGCAAAGACAGCATCAAATTTTTTACCAAGTTCAGCTACATCGCGCATATTCATCACAAAAAATTCAGCGCCGGATACTTCGCGCTGACAAATAGCGATCTGGCCTTTGGAATAATCAATGCCGGTCACTGATAATCCTTTTTCTAGGAGATACTTTGTTTTGGTCCCGCCGCCGCAACCAACATCTAAAACTTCGGCACCAGATGACAACAAACTGATGAACTTATCCGTACCCTCAACCCACCAATCATCTGCCTGATGATTCTTGTGCCAATCCTCCGCAATATTGTCGTACGTCTGCTGAGTTTGGTCCATAATTATGATTCGATATCCAATCCGGCTTCCTGCCAAGCCTCAAAACCACCATCGAGCAAATAAACCTCGCTCCAACAAGTATCATTTATTTCGCGCTCAACTGCTTTTCTGATTTCATTGTATTCTTCGCCATGGTCTGAATAGAAGAAAAACTGTTGCGAAAATTCACATTTTGGTTTTTGACAAAGCGGCACGCCGTACATAGTGCAATCATCTCGAACGCCATTCCAAATCGCATGAGGAATGTGTGATTCATTGAATAGATGCTCACCCCTAATGTCGTTAATAACCGGAACCGATGCACTTTCAAGAGCAGCGGCGAATTCTTCAATTTCAACTGTATAGACTGGCGGTGGGTTATTGCCAACTGGCGATATTCTAATAATCATGATCAAAAATATGATCACTAAAAGAATAAAGATCGAAATTAAAAACTTCGCAGTCCGAGTAATTAACGACTGTTTCCTCGGACCTAATTGTTGCTCACCTTCAGATTCGTAAGACATAATTATTCAAATTGTAATGTTGTAATGATTTCCTGCATCACCTCTTCATCACCGCCAATATCATGAGTAAAGGCGATTAGCATATCGCCATTAAGTGTCACGTACAATACGTACGGGCTTGGCTCGCCGTCATGAGCAGTGATTTTAGTAAAAATATTATCACCAAGTTTAACATTTTCACGTTCAAAATCACCGTTTTCAATTAAATCTTCAAGCTCGTTTGCTGACCTATCAGTGATCTCCTCGATATAATCATCAACCGTGTCCTCATAATCTTCGAGTGCAAAAACTCTAAGGACGTAATGATATTGTTCATCGAATTTTCCTTCCTCATTAAGATTTTCTGCTTGTTCTGCCGTGATTAAACCATTCTCATATTT
>JBDRDZ010000055.1:0-2258 GCA_043820165.1 Patescibacteria group bacterium | reverse complement strand
CAGCCGTGGACTTGCTGGAAGAATCGACCGAACTGGTAGACCGGCTGTGGGACAATGGAAATTACTTCAAGGCTGAAATGCAGAAGCTCGGTTTTGATATCGGCCATAGCGAGACCCCCATCACCCCGGTCATGCTGGGCGAAGCTCCGCTGGCGCAAGAGTTCAGCCGCGAGTTATATAAAAAGGGCGTGTTCGGCACGGCTATCGGCTACCCGACCGTGCCGCAGGGCAAAGCCCGCATCCGCGTGATGATCTCGGCTGCCCACGACCGTGATGACCTGGGCAAGGGTTTGGATGCCTTCGCCAGGGTGGGGAAAAAGTTGGGAGTGATTTAAGTCTTAGTCCGGTTAAAGTTAAATGATTCCAAAAATGGGTGTGCCTCCCGCATACCCATTTTCCTGTTAATTTTAAAGTGGCTTAGCCGTTCCTTATGATTAAACCCATCCCAAAAAAATCGGCTCAGTATTCTGTCATTTCGAGTAAACCCACCCCGAAAAACGGGGCTCAAACAGGAAGAAACAAAACAATCTCTGAGTAAGATATTGATGAAGTTCAGACAGCTAAAACCGACACGCGCGTGGTGTCAAAGAACCCGTTTTCGAGTATGGTTCCGGTTATTGGCGACTTATACATTGGTGGCCGCAAGGACCCCGTTTAGTAGCATACGTTTGTAGACAGATAACCGGGTCTGAACATCAAGACTAATCCACATAACCACAAGGAGATTGATCTGATGGACAAGAAAAGAAGCAAACGCGAGATAATAGCAAACGACATAGACGCCTTAGAACAAATCAACCTGAATGCAGCTGGGATAGATATCGGTGCAGAAGAAGTCTATGTTGCCGTACCCAAAGGACGGGATAAGGAGAGCGTACGTTCATTTGTGACTTTTACTGCGGACCTACGTCAATTAGCAGATTGGTTGAGAGCGTGTGGTATTGAAACGGTTGCTATGGAATCCACTGGCGTGTTCTGGATATCACTTTACGAAATTCTGGAAAGTCGAGGCTTCGAAGTGTACTTGGTGAATGCACGCCATATCAAGAATGTAAGTGGTCGCAAGAGCGATGTCTTAGATTGTCAATGGATCCAGCAATTACATACCTATGGATTATTGCAGCCATCCTTCCGTCCACCGGAGCAGATTTGTGCCCTCCGCAGCTTGGTACGTCACCGAGACATGCTCATTAAATATCGATCGGCACACATTCAACACATGCAAAAGGCGCTGACTGTGATGAACGTTCGTCTAACTAATGTGCTTAGCGATATTACTGGCGTGACCGGTATGAAAATCATCCGCTCCATTGTAGCCGGAGAACGAAACCCGGAAGTATTGGCCAGCTATCGTCACAGTAATTGTGCCAAGAGTGAAGCTGAGATCATCAAATCTTTGGAAGGTCACTACAAACGAGAGCACTTGTTTGCCTTAAAACAAGCTCTCGAGCTCTACGATTTCTACGACCAACAACTTCATGATTGTGATGTTGAGTTGGAAGTGCTGTATCGAGAATACGAATCGCCAGACGAACCTGGAACGCCGCCACCTAATCCTCGTAAAACGAAACGGCGCAAGAATCAACCACATTTTGATCTAGCACAGTCTTTGTATCGCATGACTGGTGTCGACCTTGTCCAAGTAGATGGTCTCGATGCTATGACGGTCCAAAATATTCTAAGCGAGATCGGAACCGATATGAACACTTGGCCAACCGTCAAGCACTTTTCTTCCTGGCTGCGCCTTTCCCCAAACAACAAAGTCACTGGGGGAAAGGTCAAACAACGAGGCACTCAACCATCTAAGAACCGCGCTAATACAGCCTTTAGAATAGCTGCTCAAAGCCTGGCTCGTAGTGATTGTGCCCTGGGTGCCTTTTATCGTCGTATCCGCGCCAGACATGGTAGTCCTAAGGCTGTGACAGCCACTGCTCATAAGCTTGCCAGAATTGTGTATTTCATGCTCAAGAATAGGCAACCTTATCACGACTCGGGTGCGGATTACTACGATGAGCAATACCGCCTGCGCACCATTCGTACTCTCCAGCGAAGAGCTTTAAAGTTTGGTATGCGTCTCGAACCTGTTGCTGTTACATGAACTATTCATTTGTTAAGTTTCTTAGTAGCGCAGCGAGAAATCTAAAATAACCGGGGGAAAAATTTCAGTCTCTGAAATTCCTTACAAGTGACACCATGCAAGTATAAAGCCAATCCCCTTATTCCAGAATTGGAACTTAACAGGAAGAAATAGATATTAA
>JBDRDZ010000054.1:0-5760 GCA_043820165.1 Patescibacteria group bacterium | reverse complement strand
AAGCAATTTTAAGTTGTGTCAGCCAGGCTCCCTCTGGAAGAAGCTCAGGGATATGGCTTAAATAGAATGAAACCGCACTGTTCGTGCGAACTTTCTTGTATGCAGCAATTTTATCAAGCTCAGTATCAATTTCTTTGTCATCAACTTTTACATCTTGTTCTTTGGAGATCGCTTTTAGGAGGATTGCGACTTTTATGCGAGTCAGTGCTGTGGTGGCAAAATCAAGCTTTAAATCATTAACCGATTTATTGATTGACTGCAGATACTGTTCAAACTCGACACCTTGATTGTTAACGTTGTGCTTAAGCTCGTGGAGCATCTTTTCAACTTCCTGATTAACAAGTAGATCTGGTATTTTTTCAAAGTCAGATTTTTCAGCTAAGAGGTCGAGCACTGCTTTGTCCTGACGCATAGTTTCTTCGTGCACGTTTTCCAGGCGGATATTTTCCTTTAGACGATCGTTGAGTTCTTGTGCATCCTTCAGCCCAACCTGTTTTGCAAACGCGTCATTGATTTCTGGTGCATCAAGTTTGAAAATTTCTTTAATGGTAACTTCGAAATCAATATCTTTTCCAGCTACATGCTTTTGATAGTGCTCTTCTGGAAATTTTAGGGTGAATTTCAGTTCATTATCTTCTTTTACACCGATAAGCTTATCAATGAAGCCCTTAATAAAGTAGGTCTCGGCTGTGTAGATGCCGTGATCTTGCGCTTGTCCGCCCTCGATTACTACGCCGTCCTTTTTCATGGTCATATTAATAACGACCTTGTCACCTTTTTGTAGGGCGTAACCTTTCTCAGCGCGAGTTTCTTTGGTTTGCATCATCTGCAGGTCCTTTTTGGCACGGTCGACTAATTCCTGCGTCGGCTCAACATCCTTTTTTTCGACTGAAAGCTTTTCGATCTCGGCCATCTTAATGATGTTTGGAAAAAGGGCGATCTCGGCCTTAACAATCATGTCATTGCCTGGAGCCATTTTTTCAACGTTGAAATATGGTTGGCCCACAGTTTCAAGATCTTCCTCAAGCATTGCTTTGACAAAAGCATTGCGGATGAGCTCTTCAGCTGCAGCTTCGAGGACCTTCATCTCACCAAAACGTTGTTTAACAACATCGTAAGATGCTTTGCCAGGGCGAAAACCTTTGATTTCTGATTCCTGACTCATTTTCTCTGCGGCGATTATCATCCCCGCCTCAACTTCATCTTTGGGAATAGTTAAAGTGATGACGGCCATGTTGTCTTCTTGTTTTTCAACTGTGTAAGGCATAAAAATTGAATTTATTTGTGCGCGAAGTGTAATGAAAAATTACGAATCTGTCAATAATAAATAGACGACCACCATTGATCGTCTATTTATTGATGCTATTTTAGATAATCAAACCAACGATCAGTAAAGCAACAATGTTGATAATCTTGATCATTGGGTTGATGGCCGGACCGGCAGTATCTTTGTACGGATCACCGACAGTGTCACCGGTGACAGCTGCGTCGTGTGCAGGTGACTTTTTACCACCGTAGTTACCCATTTCAATGTACTTCTTGGCATTATCCCAAGCACCACCACCTGTGGTCATCGAAATTGCGAGGAAGAGTCCAGTGACGATCGAGCCAATCAATAATCCACCGAGTGCAGCAGGTCCAAGGAAAACCCCGACTAAAATTGGAACAACGACCGGAATTAAAGCTGGGATGATCATCTCGCCAAGAGCGGCCTTAGTTACAATATCAACTGCAGCTCCATAGTTTGGCTTAGCGCTACCATCCATAATCCCTTTGATTTCTTTGAACTGGCGACGGACCTCCTCAACAACTTTACCGGCTGCTTTTCCAACCGCTTCCATTGCGAAGGCGGAGAAAATATAAGGCAAGAGACCACCAATGAAGAGTCCAGCGATAATGTATGGATCAGCTAGATCGAATTTTACTTCCGCGCCACGAATAATAAGCTCTTCAGTATAACTAGCGAATAGAACGATTGCTGCTAAGGCAGCTGAAGCAATCGCATAGCCTTTGGTTACGGCTTTGGTTGTGTTGCCGACCGCATCAAGTGGGTCAGTAACATCACGAACTTCTTTTGGCAGATCCGACATCTCGGCAATGCCGCCAGCGTTATCGGTGATCGGACCATAGGCATCCATGGCAACAATAATGCCCGTTAGTGACAGCATGGACATGACTGCCATTGCGACACCATAAAGACCAGCTAGGTTGTATGAAACGAGAATACCAGTGACGATTACAATTACGGGCAGAGCTGTGGAACGCATCGAGAGCGCTAAACCAGAAATTATATTTGTACCGTGACCGGTTTGCGAAGCTGCAGCAACTTTTTTTACCGGATTGTAATCAGTTGAGGTGTAATATTCAGTAATGACAACCATGAGTGCGGTGACAACTAGACCAACCAAGAGTGACCAATAGATACTGAGCCAATCAACTCCTTCAACGTCACTTAGGAGCCACTTAGTCATTGGATAAAAGGCTACGGCCGAAATAATTCCGGTTGCGATTAGTCCTTTGTAAAGGGCGGCCATGATTGCTTGGGACGTTCCCAGGCGAATAAACCAACTACCAACGATAGAAGCTATAATTCCCAGTGCTCCAATAGCAAACGGGAAGGTGATGATTGCATCAATGTTGCCGAAAGTGATAACGCCTACCAATATTGCAGCTACCATGGTGACGGCGTATGTTTCAAATAAATCAGCGGCCATGCCGGCACAATCACCAACGTTGTCACCAACGTTGTCGGCGATTACGGCTGGGTTACGAGGATCATCCTCTGGGATGCCAGCTTCAACTTTACCAACTAGGTCAGCGCCGACATCAGCGGCCTTGGTAAAGATACCGCCGCCCAAACGAGCAAAAACCGAAATTAAAGATCCGCCAAAGCCAAGACCTATGAGTGCATTTATGTCTTTTGTGATGGTGTAAAAGCCAACAACGCCGATAAGTCCTAAGGCGACAACCATGAATCCGGTGACCGAGCCCCCTTTAACTGCTACTGACAAGGCTTTTGCTAAACCGTCCTTCGCAGCTTCAGCTGTTCGGACGTTTGCTCGTACAGAGACCATCATGCCGATGTAGCCGGTCAAACCTGAGAGTACCGCGCCGACTAAAAAGCCAAAGGCAACGACCCAGCCTAGAAAATAGGCGAGCAAGCCAAAAATAATGACGCCAATTACCCCGATAACTCGGTATTGACGCGCCAAGTAAGCGTTGGCTCCTTCTTGGATAGCTAGGGCAATGCCTTTCATTTTGCCCTCGCCAGTAGGGAGCTTCATGATCCAGTTAATTAGAAAACCGGTGTAGATGATCGCCGCACCCGCAGCGATCAGAGAATATGTTGTAATATCCATAGACGTTAATGTGTAATATGGAAAGAGATGTGTTAAAGTGGCCTTATCATACGTTTGAAAGCCACTGTTTGTCAATGAAATGATAACCTTAGAGTATAGTCTCGAACAGTCTCTCTCGGACTGAAAAAATCAGTTATGGTGATGAGAAAACCTTGTTTTTTGCCCCAATATAGCTATACTGTAGTTTCCTTGAAAATATTTCTGGTTTTGGGACAGCTCTTGACTATATACTAGGGCTGGTATTGACAGAAATCTGAAAAATCAGTATTCTATAATACGTTTTAATGATTTCTCGCATATAAAAGACCTTATAAAACAATTTTTTGTCAGCTTGTCGTTGAAGATTATTCGTATTCTCGTACAAATCAAACCGAGAGTCTTTTCGATAATCAGAAAAACGTCAAATCCGTTTCTTGGGATTTGGCGATTTTTTGTTGGTGCCGTGGTCGTGCCGATTTATCGTTTGATTTACATCGTTCGTAAACAGCTTAGTCGAGTCTATCGTCCTGCAAAAAATAAGCTGATGCTTTTAGTGACGAATCGATACGCCATCCATGTGGTCATTGCGACAATTGCCATTATAACCGGAATTGTAAACTTCCAGATAAACGAAGTCCGAGCTGAATCATTCGGACAAAAGAGCTCATTATATAAAATGGTCTCTGTCCAAGATGAAGTAATTGAGGAGCATGCTGGTGATATCAGTTCTATTGAGTACGCTTCTGTTGGTTACCGCGATAAAACCGCCTTGGCTTCAATGTCGCGTGGTATGACTTTTGTAACGTCTGACGATTATGCAGTTTCGTTTGTTAGTGGTAGATCAATTTTTGCTCCCACGATTTCAGAGAGCGATGAATCTGTTGCCCCTCGTGAGAATATTGAAGTATACGTTATTGAACAGGGCGATACAATCTCAACGATCGCTGCGAAGTTCGGCATCTCCGTTAATACTTTGCTTTGGGCTAACAACTTGAGCGTTCGTTCGCTAATCAAACCAGGCGATGAGCTCAGCATTTTACCAGTCTCTGGTATTAAACATATCGTAGCAAAGAATGAGACTCTTTCTTCAATTGCTAAGAAGTACGAAGTCGAGCAGGAAGAAGTGCTGGAGTTTAACAAACTAGCCAGCGCTAACGATCTTGTTGTCGGTGAGGAGATTATTGTGCCAGGAGGCGTAATTGTTGCTCCACCGCCAGTGCGCAGTAGCACGTCGATTACTCAAGTGTTTTCTCAACCAACAACACCGGCAACTTCATCAACAGCTCAGCCGACTGTTGCTGGAACCGGATCAATGGTTTGGCCGACAGATATGCGCGTGATCACACAGTATTATGGCTGGCGCCACAATGGATTGGATGTTGATTGTAAGTTTACTAACGACAATTATGCAGCTGACAATGGCATTGTTTCCTACGCCGGATGGATGGGCGGGTACGGTTATTTAGTTGAGATCAATCACGGCAATGGTATTGTGACACGCTACGGTCACCACGCTTCGTTATATGTAACAGCTGGTCAGCAGGTCAGCGCTGGTCAAGCGATCGGACTTTGCGGAACCACTGGAAAATCAACCGGTACTCATCTTCACTTTGAGGTGAGGGTAAATGGCGTTCCTCGTAACCCGCTTGAATATATTCGATAGATCAAAATACGAGGCTTAGGCCTCGTTTTTGATTGAAAAAGAAATTCCCGCCGGTGAGGGCGGGTGAGGTTAAAATATTTCTTCGATGTCGTTTGTTGGCCAGGGCGCGTCACCGAGAGTGAGGCGCATTTTGTTGAGTTTGGCTCGGGCTTCACGACGGACGATCTGAGCGAGCGTGGAGAGATTAACAACGTCGATGCCGGTAGCGTCGAGGATGTCCATGTCGCGTCCATGTCGCGTACGGAGCCGAGCGATGAGGATCTGTATGGCGACAAATTCGTCATTGAGACCTTTGGCTTCTTCGAAAGTCTGTTTGAATTCAGCGTCAGACCTGAGACAACTCCGGACCTTCAGACAAGCAAAGAGCCGGCTGGTCATCGTGTAGAGCGTTACCACTCCTAAAAAGGCAATGAAGCCGCAGAAAAATTGCATCAGAAGCGGAACATAGACAGCGACCACGTTCCAGCCGATGATCCAGGTGACGCAGAGTGTGCATACGAATGTATATACAAAAACTGCGGCACCAATAACGTCTTTTGGCGTGATCGTTGAGTGCCTGTGCGGCCAGCGTAGCTTGACCGGCAGTTTGAAAAGAGCGTCGTCCTTCAGTGCTTCCAGTTCGACAGTTTTGTATTTATCGTCGAAAAGATCCATGACTACCTCTCCGTATTGGTAACGCTAGTTAATCAGAAAAGACACTAAATATCAATGCTACGGCTGATTTTGTTCCCGTTGCATGCGATATTGCAAAGCTTCGGC
>JBDRDZ010000053.1:0-8868 GCA_043820165.1 Patescibacteria group bacterium | reverse complement strand
GTTTGCGACGAGCAACTGGTGCCCAAGCACCTCGGTTGTGTTGTGCATCCCGAGTTTCTGCAGGCCCTCAAGGCCGGCGGAGCTCAGAAGCCGCGCATCAAGGCGAACGATTTCGGACTCATTAGCGGGTTGTTCAAAAACCCGAGTGCCCGCATCTGCGAACCGTGTGCTCACAAGGTTTCGGTCAAAATCAATGCCGGGACCGAGTACGCTGGTCAGGTCAAGATCGGTGATCAGCTGATGCCGTTTATCATCGCCAACGGCGAGTACCGCGCCGCACTCGAGCGCATCGGACAGAGCGCTCGCCAAGTGGCACGGCGGATTCTCGACGGCGAGCGCCTGGGCAAGTCTCAGGTGCGCGAAGTCGATGGCCGGCGCGAGACGCGCTGTATTGTCAATCAGGTCGATGAGTCAGGCTGCCTCTGCGGCGGTTGGCACAACTGGCGAGGTATGCCGGCGATCGTTCGCGAGGTTCACGGACGCAAGTGGGCCTTCGCCTTTGGCCCGGCCTGCGCTGATGCAGCTCGCACCAGTGTCGATTTCAAGATGACCTACGCCGAAGCGATCATCGCTCTGCGCCAGGAGCACAGTGGTGATCTGGGCGAGGCGGACGAGTCGACTGACAGCCGGCCCAAGCGTCAGCCCAAGCCGCAGCCGCGTCGCCAGGGCACCCCGGACTTTGTCCGCGACCGGCTGGAATTCGGTGGCCAGGACCAGCGGACGCAACCCAAGAAGGGCGAGACGCCGCGTGGTAATCACCCGGAGACTCCGGAAGAGCTGGCCCTGCGTCAGGCCGAAAACGCCAAGCGTCGCGAGGCCGCCCGCGAGCAGCGTCGCGCTGCCACGGCCGCTCGACGCGCCAAGCGTGACCAGGAGCGGTCCAAGCACGGCAAGAAGGCTTCCGGCGATCCCGGGAAGAAGGGCAAGAAGAAGGGCAAGGGCGGTCAGAAGGCCGCCTAACCCGCTCGACACGCATCTGTGTGCACGGTTGATTTAATCAACTATCGCACCGGATGCGTGTATTTGATTATTATTGATAAAATTATACAATTGCAGTAATATTAACCGGTTCATAATATAAAGCTTATGGAATCCATTATTATCGCAGTTGTTCTGTTCGGCCTTTCAGGACTATCTGGGTTTTTTTATTCAAAGCAAAAGAAGAAGGTCACCCTGACTGCTGGGTTGAAAGATCTTGATCCGACAACGGCAAAATCAGGTGATCTGGGGCTCTTCAGAGGTAAGGTTGAAGGTACGCCGGTTAAAGTACCGTATTATCAAGACCCAGTTGCTTATTACAACTACAGTCTTTCGGAGCAAGAAGTGACTATAAAAGATGGTAAGCGACAAAAACGCTGGAAGTTGATTAAAAAAGGGAAGAGTCAAGTGCCCTTTAAGATCACAAACGGTCAGACATCAGTCATGATTGATCCAACCGAAATCGTCATGCAAAAAATTGAACTTTATAATGGCAAAGCTGTCGGTTTTAATAAAGATGTTTTCGAAGCGATTCAGTTTATCACCGAAGGGGCAGCGCGACCAGATTTGATGACTAAAACATTAAAACTAATGCTCGAAGGTTTACCGATTGGTCAGGAAGTGACTATTGCTGGTAAACTAGCTGATGAAGGTGGTCAGTTGATTCTGACAAAGGATCAAGGTTTGGGTAACCTCTACACCACGCAAGACATGGATGATATTGTTAAAAAAGAGAAGATGATGGTTTGGGTTTTTCTGGGAGTCGCCGTGGTGATTTTTGGAATCGGAGTTTGGGCTTTGATTAATGGACTAACGGCGTAATTTAAAAACAGGCTCCGAATGATTTCGAGCCCGTTTTTTATTTACGGACTTATAAGTACGCCTGCACTCCAGTGATCAAAAGGAATAGCAAATTGCCTCGGTGTATTTGACCAGGTGTCGTGCACGATCACCCAATCAACTGATTGATCAGTTTCATTATCACCGTCCGCATCAATATCAAAATTAGGAATGACGCCGACGATGGTTACTGCGTGTCCAATACCGAATAAACCTTCTTGAAAATCCCAATCTTCATTGGGTGGGTCACCAGCTATTATGTCTGCATCTTTAGAATCGGTAATTGAATCTCCCCAATCGTAGAAATCAATATCATCAAGTCTGACATTGATATCTGTTTCATTCGGGTTCCAATAACGAAAAACTGCCAATACCGGCTTATCGTCTAAAATATTTTGTTTTATTTTGTCCCAAAAGCTACCCGGCCCAGTATCGGTTGAATCATGATAAGCAAATCGCCATAGATAACTATCTTTGTTGATACTTTTTGGCGGGACATCAAAACTCGTTGTGCCGGTTGTGCCATCCCATTGAGTAAAATCAGCCAAGCCATCCTTCATGTCGCCGTTTAGCGTGCCATCAAAGCCGAAATTCAAACGATCTTCACTGCCCGCATGGTTGGTATTCATAAACCAGCCGATATATTCGGCCAAAGTTTCTATTTCTAACCCTGCGGTGAGATTGTCAGCGTTTTCATTCGTGTTTTTTTCACTGTGATAGCTCAAGATTTGGGCCGCAGCAAACGGCGCGGAGAAGTCGTCTTTATCAGTGGATAATGTTCGCGTTGGTGGCTGGAATTCGCTGGGAACGTCGGCAATGATGTAATAGGGCTGAATTTGGATGTCAACAATATTGCTAAAATCAGTTTCTTTTCTGAAATTGCCTTCTTTTATTGCCTGCACGCGGTAATAATAAGTTTTAATTTTATCAACTGATATCGTGGTCCGAAAAACTCGATCGTTGCCAGAATATACCAAAGTTGGTGAAGTAAAATTGACATTATCGTCTTCTTGAAGACGATATGACGTTGCTTCCGAGATTTTATTCCACTGTAAGATAATCTGTTCCTGGCTAATGGTGATGTCGCCGGGATCGAGCAGCGATGGTGTAACAAAGCCTTCAAGAACCTCGGAGACATCAGGCTGCTGAGCGTCATCGGTTTGATCGTCGGTTTGACCGTCAGTTAAATCATCTTCAATCATCGCTAGTTCTTCTGCAGTTGGCCGGTAGGCCAGATCAGTCATGTCGTTCCAAAAAGTGCTGATTACCGGTGTGCCAATACCGACAGCATCAATGTTGACTTCAATTGCGTATCTTTTTTGAATATCAGTGACTCGTTCCTCACCGATGATTCTGGCACCGTCAGAATACATCATATAATGCCAGCCAGTACTGGCATCACGAAGAAAGGTGCCTAATGGATAATCACCCTTAATAAAATCACTAAAATCATCATAGCTCCACCAGAAAGCATCATTTACGTCATCAATTCTTTCATTCCAACCATTCCCGTATAATGAAAGAGCCTGGACTTCATTGGTAATGTGTTTGAGCTGACCGCCAGGTTCAACTGCGTAGACTTCTGGACTTGATTGTTGTTTAACGAGCCGGGTGCCATGTTGATAAGCCACAAGTTGACCAAGAGGAATGTCAGCAAAGACTTGGCAGTCCACTTCTTTAACATTTGAAAAATCATCAAACCAAGTAAAATAAGTTGATTCGTTAGGGATAATCCAGCGCGAGCCGTCTTGAGCGATGTAATAGACTGTGGAATAAAGTGGGCAAGTCAGGAGGTCTCGAAAAGAAGCAGCCGAGGCCTCTCTCGGTTGAAATAAGCTGAGCGGTTGCAGTAAAAGAACTGCAAAAAATATTAAAACTCCACGCTTCATAAACGCTTTTAGTAATTATATCATGTAATGAAAAAACCGCCTGTCCGGCGGTTTCTTTTTATTCCTGTTCAATTGTACAGCCAGTTTTTCCTGCTAAAAAGTCCATTTCTTGTTTGCCAGACGCTCGGGATCCATCGGCGAATGTCCAGGTTGGATAACTTTCGATACCGGCTGCAGCACATTCTGCAGTTTGACCGCCGGCGCTGTTAGCTGCACATTCAATATAGTTAATTTTGTCCCAGGCATTACCGAAAGCTTCTTTTTGTTCCTTGCAATGCGCACACCAGTAGGCGCCATACATCTTTGCGCCATTATCGGTTAGACATTGGGCAAACTCGTCGCTAACATTTGCTGATGAGCCATTATTTTGATTGTATATACCCAAAGCAAAAAAAAGCACGATGAGTAGTGCGCCTCCAATAATTATGCCTGTTCTTGTCTCCGAAGTCATAGTAAATATATTTAACAACTTTGATAGCATGCCATAATTTGATACTTTGATCAAGAAATACTGCTACTTAAGCATATAATTTGGTATACTGATTGAATATGAGTGAATTGACTTCAGGACTACTACTTTTGATTTATTCAGCCATTTCATTGGCCATGGCTTTTTTCTTATTTACCACCGGTAAAGCCATGACTCGGTTGCAATCGCTAGAAAACAGCTTAAATCAATATTTAAAAAATTCAAAAAAAGCTACGTGGATCGAAAAATATGTTTACGGTTGGGCCTTCTGGGGCGGTAAGGCCACGAAAATGATGGTTGAAGCTTTCGGAGATAAGTTTATAACTGTCTGGTATAAAATCTCAGGATATATTTTTTACGTGTTTGCCTTCTTTTTTCTGTTTGGCGTTATTGTAAATTGGCTAATTTTTCTAAACGTTTTTAATTAAGAAGATTGATCTTGATCGCCTTTGATTTTTTGATCGAAGGTTTCCTGTTGTTGATGAGAAAGGTAGTAGATTAGAATTACAATTGCCAGAAATAATGTAATAATCGCTGACCACATGAATATGGGGGCATATATTTCAAGTTCGGGTAATTTTTGATATTGCTCAATTCCTGGCGCTCCATAAAATAAATACGCTGTCACTCCGTCGATAATCGTAACAAAGAAGAGGATGGCAATTAATTTGGCTAACTGGCCTCTTTTTTTGTTATGATCTTGTACAGGTGATGACGGTTCATTTTGCATATGATCGATTTTTAATAAATACTTTTTTTACACAAGGATTATACTATACAGCTGCTTCTGGAAAAACAAAAAATCTTCTTGAAAAAGAGATTTTTGGTGGGCCGGGACGGATTCGAACCGCCGAAGGCTGATGCCAGCAGATTTACAGTCTGCCCCGTTTGACCACTTCGGTACCGACCCTGGAGCCAACGGTCGGATTCGAACCGACGACCTACTGTTTACAAAACAGTTGCTCTAACCAGCTGAGCTACGTTGGCGTATTTTGATAACGTAGCAAAGCTGGTTTTATCAGCTGTCTGTCCGCCTTTGACGCTACTCAGAGGGCGGAAGCTACGTTGGTAATTTAGTGGCGTAAATATACAATATTTTTGGATTTTTGGCAAGAGATAGTTATCCAGCGTTGAGATTCGATCAGTACAAACAAAAACACCCAATATCATCGGGCGTTTTTGTTTAAATAATTTATTCTTAATTTTTTGGCCCTTTGCCAGGCTTTTGACCAGGGAAGAAACCGCGTCCTCGCATTTGAGGGTTTAAATCGTTTTCTTTCAGCCAATCACGATGTTCCTCGCGGGTCATATCTTGCCAGTTATCTGGAAGCTCTATTCCTAACTTTTCTTCCATCTGTTCTCGCATCCAACCATGTCGTTCCACGTCGGTCATATCAACCCAGTCTTCTGGCAATTCTGGACGATTCATGCGGCGTGGTGGCAGTTCCAGACCGTTTTCCTCGGACCAGGCTTGTTTTTCTTCTCGCGTCATTTCTCGCCAGTTTTCTGGCAGATCTGGTTTATGCTGGCGATCAAATTTTGTAAAACGTTTTTGAATTTGACCCCATGCTTGACCAGGTGGCTGGAAAGCTTCGTCCAGATCGGGTGTTTGGGCGTGAGCAGTGGCGATTAAACTTGCGAGTAAACTTTCAATCATAGGCAGGTATTATTAATTGTTAGTCGATACCGCAGCGCGCTTGCGGATCTCGTCTTACGCTATTAATTTACACGCGAGATAAAAAAATGTAACGGGTTGTCCAGTTACATTTTTTATTCGACATTTTTTTGGCTAAGGTCTGATTCGATTTATTAATCTCGGAAATGGAATTGTTTCGCGAACATGGGCTAATCCGCAAATCCAAGTGACGATTCGCTCTAATCCATAACCAAAGCCAGAGTGGGGAACTGAACCGTATTTTCGGAGATCCAGGTACCAGTCGAAATCCTTTTCCGGTAGATTATGCTCTTTGATACGTTCCAGCAAGATATTATAATCAGCCTCACGTTCTGAGCCGCCAATTATTTCACCGTAGCCTTCTGGAGCCAAGAGATCGGCGCAAAGAGCCCGGTTGGGATTTTCCGGATCACGTTTCATGTAAAAAGCTTTGACTTCGGCTGGATATTTTTCAATAAATACTGGTTTATCGTATTCCTTGGTTAAAAGTGTCTCATCGTCACCGCCAAGATCATCCATGTCACCAATGTCGCTACCGAGTTCATGAAGTTTTGAGACGGCTTCGGCATGGGTCATGCGAATAAAAGGTGTTTTGATTTTTTCAAGAGCTTCAATATTACGTTCAAGAATTCTCAGCTCAGCTTGATTGTTTTCAAGAACACGTTTAACAATGTGACAGACTAATTCTTCCTGAGTTTTAATGTTCCCTTCGTGTCCGGTATAGGCCATTTCCGCGTCCATCATCCAGAATTCTGTCAGGTGGCGGCGAGTTTTTGATTTTTCAGCTCGGAACACCGGACCAAAATCGAAAACTTTACCAAAACTCATCACGGCTGCTTCAAGATAGAGCTGGCCAGACTGCGATAGATAGGCTTTGCCTTCGTCGAAGTAATCAAGCTCGAACAGCTCAGTCGTGCCTTCACAAGCGCTTGGCGTCAGAATCGGTGAGTCAATCTTGATAAAGTCATGATCGTTGAAGAACTCGTAAGTTGCATTGATGATGGTATTACGGACGCGTTGAATCGCCCATTGTTTCTCGGACCGTAACCACAAATGGCGATTCTCCAGTAAAAAGTCAGGTCCGTGTTCTTTTTTACTAATCGGGTAATCTTCCGGTGCCAGTTGGACGATTTCAATAGATTTTCCCTCTAGCTCAAAGCCAGATGGGGCACGAGGCTCTTCCTTGACGACGCCACGGACGATTACAGACGTTTCAATTGTGATTGACTGTAATGCAGCCCATCGATCGTCAGAAAGGTCGTGCTGCCCATAAACGACCTGGATTCGACCAGACCCGTCACGAAATTGTAAAAAATAAATTTTCCCGCTTGAGCGGAAATTATATGCCCAGCCTTTGAGCTCGATTTCTTGGCCAACCAGGCCGGCAATGTTTTTGATATAAGTTTGATCCATACTTGGCGATTGTAGCTTGAAATAAGGGAAAAGGCAATGTTTAGGGCATTTCTTGACAAAGGGGTCTTGTTTTGATATTTTATTTGACCAATCGAGCCAAAAAGGAGGCACATGAAGTTGCAGTTCGGGACCGTGGCGGAGTATTGGGATCTTGATGCGGTGACTGGTCTGAAACGCCAGTACGGCTACGTCAAGCTCGATGACGTGCAGGAAGGTGCCTCGTGGGTCTGCTTCCACTTCGAGCAGGGGCGGAAGATGGCGATTGATGAAAAGGGCCTCACGTTCAGTTCAGACAAGCTTGATCATCAGCCACGGGCAGGTGATCGGGTCGTTCTCTGGATTGGTAACGATACTAGCCGTCCGGTTGTGGCACGCTGGAGCTTCAAGAGCGAGTATGACGTAGTCAAGGCCCAGATCGATGTTCATCCAGGATGAACTTCCAAATGCCGATAAGCGCCAGCAAAAACTCACCCCGAGTCGCAAGACCCGGGGGCTATTTTTAATCATTTTCTGGCTTGGTAGCCTGAACTGTACCTTCTGGATGCTCTGGCGGTGAATAAATCGTGTAAAGTTTAAGTTTATCTGTTTCTGACGTGTTAACGATGTTATGCTCCGCACCGGCTGGAATGACAACCGCTGAACCGTCTTTAAGATCAAATTCTTCGCCGTCCATAATGGCTTTTCCAGTTCCGGCCTCGACACGGATAAATTGATCATGATCATCATGAACCTCCATGCCGATATCGTCACCAGGCATGATAGCCATAAGGACTAATTGACATTTTGGTCCTGTGAATAAAACCTCCCGGTAGTTTTCGTTATCGAGCGTTTTTTGCTCAAGTTCTACAAAGTATCCTGACATAATTTTAATTATTGATTATCAAAATCATTGTAACATAAAACCTCAAGTTTGCAGCTCAGGGTTCTATTTTGTCTAAATCTCATTACGCCAGATAAAAACTGTTTTTTATTCGAATCGTTTTTTTCTTGAATAACTTGTGTGCAATAATTCTTTTTGTTTCTCTTTTGATTGATGTTCGAGGTAATTGGCAAAGTAATCAAGAACGATCGGATTTTTATGTGCTTTACGTAGTTTCATGTGGTCATCAATATTGTAAAGGCCTTTAATGCGTTCAGAGATGATCCGTTCAGTTGACGGAATCGGCTGGCCACCACCACCGATACAGCCACCCGGGCAGGACATAATCTCGATATAATGATAAGCATCTGGGTTTTTCTTTAGTTCGTCCATGATAATTTCTTCATTTGCTGGAGTGGCAACCACTGCAACTCGAAGTTTTGTACCGTTGATGTCGATTTTAGCTTTCTTAATGCCGGCCATGCCGCGAACCTGCTTAAACTCAACTTTTTTAAGTTCTTTACCGGTCATCATATAGTATGCAGTCCGCAGAGCTGATTCCATCACACCGCCACTGGCGCCGTAGATCGCACCTGCTCCAGAATACGTGCCAAAGTCATCGACTTGGCTCTTTTTAAGCTTAGGCAGGTCAATTTTACGAGCTTTAAGCAGGAGAGAAAATTCTCTGGTGGTTAGAACGTGGTCTACCGGATCATATTTACCATCAATTCTAAATTTTTTCATC
>JBDRDZ010000052.1:0-2781 GCA_043820165.1 Patescibacteria group bacterium | reverse complement strand
TCGTTGCTTTCAGTTTATCATCCGGCACATTTTCCGGCCATTCAATGAAGATAACAGTATCTGATTTTCTATAATCATCCAATCCGATGCCTTCAAGTTGATCAGCCGACTCGAAGCGGTACAAATCAAGATGAGCGATCGTCTTGATCATGCCTTGATCGATCGGGTATTCATTCAAAATCGTAAAAGTCGGACTCTTGACCCGAGCTGATGAGCCCAAAGCCTCGACCACTCCGCGAACAAAGGTTGTTTTGCCGCTGCCAAGATCACCGACAAGCTCAACAACTTCCCCGCCTTTTAATTCCTTAGCAAAAACCGCAGCCAAGCCTTTGGTTTCTACTTCAGATTTTGTCGTATGCGTGTTCATACGATATCCAAATTAGGATCCGCTCTTAAAATTAACGGATCAACAAAATTCTTTTTATCTTGTGCTCGGAAATAACCAACCGCGGCAATCATCGCCGCGTTATCTGTTGAATATTTGATGTCTGGTACATAAACCGGTACCTCAAGATCTTGACCAACGTCTGATATTCGATGACGAAGTTCACTGTTAGCTGCTACACCTCCGGCAACAATTATTGATGATGGTTTGACCTTCTCTGCGGCCCGTTTTGTTTTGCGCGCTAGAACATCAACCACAGCTTCCTGAAATGATGCGGCCAAATCTTTTCTGAATTTCTGATCTTCGATCTTGTCTTCATTCTTGCGAAGATGATAAAGCACGCTGGTTTTGAGTCCGGAAAAACTAAAGTTGAGGTCCGGACGATCAAGTAGTCCACGCGGAAAATCAAAGGCTGCTTTATCACCGCCTTCCGCTAACTTTGAAATTTGCGGTCCGCCCGGATAAGGCAGTCCGAGCATTTTGCCGACTTTATCATAAGCTTCACCGGCGGCATCATCCAGAGTCTCGCCTAATCTTTCAAACTGGCCGTGATCTTTCATCAGAATCAATTCCGTATGGCCACCCGAAACAATCAAAGCCAGCACCGGAAAATCTGGATCATTCTTGAGATGTTCATATTTGAGCCAGTTGGCGTAAATATGACCTTCAAGATGAGACACGCCGATCAAAGATCTTTTCCATAGCCAGGCTAAAGTTTTAGCTACTTCAACGCCAGTGCGTAGTGCTGGTGCTAAGCCAGGACCTGCCGTGACAGCAATAACATCAATGCCCTTTCCATTGTTTGGAATTTCAAATTGAAGCATCGGAAAAATCGCTTCCAGATGCCGGCGTGCGGCTACTTCCGGCACAACACCGCCGTATTGAGCATGCTCTTGCACCTGCGACAAAACAACTGATTTTTCAACAATCAGCTGATTTTTATCGTCAGAAACGATCGCTAGCGCCGTTTCATCACAACTTGTTTCAATGCCTAAGACTTTCATAATCTTGAGTGTAGCAAAACGGAGACAGAAATCAAACACCCACCGATCGGCGGGTGTTTTTTATTCGTGAATTCTTTCCGGCTTTTCTTTTCCCTTCAGCCACCTGACTCCTAGATAGGCAAAAGGTGTATCGAGCGTTGCAAAACCAATCTTAAAGAGGTAGTACGGAATCATTAAAGAGATCACGAAAGCGAAAGTAAACTTCGGTGTAACTTGGTAAAAAGCGATCATCATAAACAAGAACGTATCAATCGCCTGCGAAACCCAGGTTGAGGCATTGTTGCGTAGCCAAAGATACTTGCCGTGTGTTTTCTCCTTCCAGAACTCGAAGGCCCAAACATCGTGCAGCTGTGAAAGGAAAAAACCAACCAGGCTGGCAATTGTCATTCGCAGTGATGCGCCAAAGATTGTTACGTAAGCGTCATTAATTTCTGCATAGCGTTCATGAGGTCCAAGCAAGACAAAGATCGCTGTGTAGATTAAAATCATGACCAGTACAACAGCACCAATCATGACAAAATTCTGTGCCATCTTCTTGCCGTAAACCTCAGCCACAATGTCCGTGATCAAGAAAGTCAGCGGAACCATGAAAATTCCAACTGAGACTGATACTCCGAGTAAAGTAGTAATCTTGCCACCGAGTAAATTCATGCCGACCAAAAGACCGGCGAAGATACCAAGAAGCAGCAATAATTTAAAATTCATTTTCATAAATTAGTGATTAGGTTTTAGTGATTAGAGGTTAGTTTAAGGAATGTCCAAAAACTAATGACCAAGAACTGGTCACTAAACACTAGAAAAACGATCGACGTCCGATGTACATAAGCAATTTATTGCCTAATTTGTACCAGTTGACGCCGATCTTGGCAAATATTAAATCATCACCCCCGAAGCTGTGCTTCCGTGGGCTAAATTATATTCTTGACAAAATGAATTTGATAAGGTATATTCTCTTGTCGCCCGTTCAACAATGCACCGGAGTCAATCATGACCCAGCCCACCGTATTCGTGCAGTTCGAAAGTCGAGAAGACTACAACCCCGTCGCCATGGCTCTCGGCAAGATCGTCGAGCTGAATGATGCCGTAATCACTCAAAGGCTGGTCACCGACGATGAGGTCGAGGCCGACATCGCTGTGGTCAACAGGGCCGAAGCCGCCCTGCGAGCTGTCAAGGAAACCGAACACACGATTATCATCCTGGTTCACTACGGCCGGGACGAGGAGGCTCCGGCAATCGCTCTGGCCTCGCGCTTCCCCAAGCGCATCAAGGCTGCTGGCTTTGTCGCGCCTGCCGGACATCAGGAAAACCTGGTGGTCAGTCTCCTTACGGCCATCGCCAAAATCAGGGAGGGCAAATAGTCATGAAGATTCTGCTCGTCGACGACAATGTCC
>JBDRDZ010000051.1:0-8297 GCA_043820165.1 Patescibacteria group bacterium | reverse complement strand
GATAACTTGATTGCAATACCAAAAAGGACCGCACCAACGCCGCCTAAACCAAAAAGATATAAAATCGGCGCTCCGGCTACAAAATAAATAATCAATGACATAGCCGCAATAATTGCCAGTGTTCCCAAATCGGGTTGCATGAGCATTAAAAATGCAATGACTCCTAAAATTACTAAAAAAGGTACCAAACCTGATTGAAAACCGCGCAATTGTTCACCGCGCTTATCCATCCAAGCAGCTAAATACAATAGAAAGGTTAATTTCACAATTTCGGCTGGTTGAAATGAAAAGCTGCCAAAAGCTACCCAGCTATTAGCAAAGGTGCCAAAATCCTGTCCAATACCAGGAATAAAAACTAAAACGAGCAGTAGAATCGAGATCAAGAGCATTGGAAAAGCATAGGTTCTCCAAAACGTATACGGAACAGTAAACGTAATCACAAAAGCAATAATACCAGGAATCAGCCCAAGAAAGATTTGGTGTTTTAAAAAATAGTGGCTGTCGCCGAAACGTTCAAAACCCGTCGGTGTTGATGCTGAAGCCAGTACAATCAAACCCAAAAGCGTTACTCCTCCAACCAGAAGGAGAAAAGTCTTATCGATTTGTTTGGTTTCAACTCTAGACATGAGAGTGGATAGTCCTACCTAAACGAACAATGAAGCATCCAGTAAGGCAAAAATGATGCCGAGTGCAGCCGCAATCCAAGAAATAATCCAAAAACGCATGACTACTTTCGGCTCTGGCCAACCTTTTGCTTCGTAATGATGATGAATTGGTGACGACAAAAAAACCTTTCTTTTAAAGAATTTTTTCGAAAGCATTTGAATAATTGTCGTAACTGCTTCGAAGACAAAAATTAATCCGATGAGCGGCAGTAATAAGGCTGCGTTCGTTAACATGGCCACAACCCCCAGTGTAACTCCGAGCGACATGGCGCCGGTATCCCCCATGAAGAAACGTGCTGGATAGACATTGAACCAAAGAAAAGCCAACAGTGCTCCCATAATGACACCGCACAAAGCGGCTAATTCGTATTTCTCCTGCATGATACTGATCACAGCAAAGGCTGCAAATGACGACGCAAGCGTTCCGCCTGCCAAGCCATCTAACCCGTCAGTTTGGTTGACTGAGAAAGATGTTCCGACGATCACTAAAATGAACAAGGGTATGTACCACCAGCCGATGTCAACCGTACCCATGAAAGGCACATGCAAGGTCGTCCATTCGAGCTTAAAGAAAAACCACCAGGCCCCAATAAGAGCGATGAAGGTGTACAAAAGTAAACGTTGACGAATATCAATCCCGCCGCCGTGAGTTCCAATTTTCTTTACATTCAAAAAATCATCAACCAGACCAACTAAGCCAGAAGCAACCAATGCGCCGAGCGGCAACAATGTTTGACCACGAGTCAAGAAATTCAAACGACCTAGGAATCCTGAAGGATCAATGATACTAATCAACAAAAACAAAAGTGCGATACCGAGAACCGTTCCCCAAATCAACACGCCGCCCATGGTTGGTGTGCCTTCTTTCTTTTTATGCAGCCTAGAAAAAATCGGCGTTTCATCGTCAGTCCTAATCGACTTTCCAAGTTTGAATTTATAGAGCACGCTGGTCAAAATTGGCGTCCAGAGCATGGCGATAACGAATGAGATTGTTGTTAAAGCGAGGATTTTGACAATGATGAAAGTATCAATCATAAGTTACGTTCAACAGGACAATAAGGACTGTTGAAATAAGTGTAATGAATGAAGTGACTACAGAGACGACAGCAAAAAAATGGCTAAGCACTTTTTCCTTGCGCCACATGAACAATGCAAGAATCAAGTTAATAATATAGATGGCTAAACCGATAATTGGAAATAAAAAGATTTGCCACCACGCCCCGAACATATCGATGCCAAAATGGACATTATAATGCAGCGGAATAGCGACCTGATCCTGTAGACCTGGAAACAACTCGACATAAATAAATCCGACTGAGAATAATATCAACAAAAGCCCGGTGATGCCCGTGATTTGAAAAAATCGCCTTTTATACATGTCAGCGATTATGTCCTTAATCCTGATGATTTTCGTTTTCATGATGGTCAAATCATAGCGTAAAAAGTTGATTTTGGCTAGAGATACTTGACTTTTTATCGTGTTATTGATAGCATTTCTCCTTGTCTCATGACAAGTTCTTTCACTAGCCCATGGAGGACAAATGAGCGACACCGTCAAAGAAATGATGCAGAACGCCGTGGCCGGCCGCTCCCCGAGCCTGTTCTACATCGAATATCACGAAGTCGATGAAGGCGCTCCAACCATTCATCTACGTCGTGTCAGCCAACCTGAAAACATGATCTTCAATCTGGGGAAGCACCTACGCCTGACTTTCATGTCGGCAACGCTAGTAGAGCGTATCTCCATGATGATCCAGAAGGCCGAGCAGCTGCTCCTGCCTGAAGGAATCATGAGGCCCAGCGGTCAGGTCGTCAGGCTCTGCGTCCAGCAGCTCCTTGATGAGGACGGCAAGCAGTTCTACGTCCATGATCCAGACGCAATCCTTCCATGGGTCATGCGAGAAGACCTCGACCTGTGGAGCCGATATGAGAATAAGTGCGTGATGATTTCTCCCAAAGAGATCAAGCGAGTGCGAGAAGACATCGAACTGTCGAAGCCCCTGCGCTACATCGTGCTCGCACTGATGGAGGAGCACTCGGTGACAACCGTGTCCAAGCCCAAAGCCGCTTTCCCCGTCTGACGTGAACGTCCTACTCACGTTCAACGTACCCCCGCCCAGCCCCTCGTGGCCCGGCGGGTGGTTTTTATTCATCTATTGACAATTTTTCATTAATATTGTAATATTCTCGCAGCTGATTCTCGGTAAAACGGCTAAAATTGCTTTAGCTGCTAGGAGCGCGGAGGACCGCAGAAAACCGTACTGATAGGTACGGTGTTGAGGACCGGACGCGCGACACCGCAGATGAAGTAATTTTAGATGTTTTACGATATATGGCACATAAGAAAGCCCAAGGCTCTACAAGCAACGGCCGAGATTCAGTTGCAAAACGACTCGGCGTAAAAAGATCAGACGGACAGGCAGTTCAAGCCGGTCAGATTATTATTCGCCAACGCGGTACCAAGTGGCGCCCAGGTCTAAACGTAAAGAAAGGTAAAGATGATACCCTATACGCCGCTGTTGATGGCAAGGTCAAATTTAAAAAGAAGCAGATGCCGAATTACCACGGTGCTCTGAAACTCAAAACATTTGTTGAGGTGATCACAGCCTAAAATTCAAAACAAAAACCCGGCCTCGCGGCCGGTGTTTTTTTATTTTTTATCTTTAGCAGCTTTGATAAAGGCGACAAACAGTGGATGCGGTGAAAGCGGGCGGCTTTGGAATTCTGGATGGAATTGAACGCCGACAAAGAATGGATGATCTTTTATCTCAACGATCTCAGTCAAGCCCGACTCTGGGTTGATACCGGAAACAATCATACCTTTCTCCTCCAAGCTTTTCTTATATTCGTCATTGAATTCGTAGCGATGACGGTGACGTTCGGAAATCTTTTTCTGGCCGTAGGCTTTGGCGGCAATTGTGCCTGGCTTGAGTTCACAGTCATATGCTCCTAAACGCATTGTGCCGCCGTAGCGATTCTGCCGCACGTTTTCCTTTTGCTTTGGATTGATATGAATAATCGGATCGACTGTATCGCCATCAACTTCTACAGTATGCGCCGAGGCTTTCCCTAAAACGTTGCGAGCAAACTCAACCGTAGCCAGCTGCATACCGTAACACAATCCAAAATACGGAATCTTTTTCTCTCGGGCGTATTTAATTGTGGAAATCACGCCTTCAATGCCACGCGTGCCAAAACCACCCGGCACTAATATGCCGTCATACTGACTGAGCGTCTTTAGCTTTAATGAATTTTCTTCAAACTCTTCTGAATTAATCCAGCTCATTTCAACCTTAGCATCTCGAGACCAGGCGGCATGCTTTAAGGCTTCAATAACTGAAATATAAGAATCAGCTAAAGTGTAATCACCGGTGCTGAAGTATTTACCAACAACGCCGATTTTAACTGTGCTCTTAGTTTTCTTCTGAACATCAGCCATTTTATTCCAGGCCGTCAGATTCTGATCTTTGGCTTTCATGCCAAACTTCTTCAAAATGCGATCAGAGAAATGCTGTTTTTCGAATTCTCGCGGGATGTAATAAATCGAATCAACGTCTTGAGCAGAAATAACGTCGCCAGGCTTAACGTTGCAAAAGATACCAAGTTTCTCGCGTCGAGGCTCATCGAGATAATGCTCGCCGCGGCAAACAATAAAATCCGGATGAATACCAGCGCTGTTTAATGTTCGAGTTGCGTGTTGAGTCGGTTTTGTCTTCATCTCACCCAAATGTTTTGGAACCGGTAAATAACTCACGAGCACAAACATGACACTGTCATGATCCTCGAGGTGCATCATTCTGGCTGCTTCAAGAAATAAAATATTTTCATACTCTCCAACCGTGCCGCCAACTTCAATCATCGTAAAGTCTGCTTTGGCGTTATCCGCTGCTTCCTTGATACGACGGATAACTTCTTGCGGGATATGAGGCACCACTTGTACGCAGCGGCCTTCATATTCGAGATTACGTTCACGTTCAATAACTGTCTGATATACACGACCAGTGGTCATGTAGTTTGTTGAGGTTAAATTAATATCCAAAAAACGCTCGTAGTTCCCCATGTCCTGATCTGTCTCATCACCATCGTTTGTAACAAAAACCTCGCCATGCTCTACTGGATTCATTGTGCCAGCATCAACATTGACATAAGGGTCTACTTTGATTGCCGTAACTTTAAAACCTCTCGACTGCAATATTTTACCAATTGAGGCTGTAGTAATACCTTTTCCAACGCCTGACATTACTCCACCAACTACGAAAATATATTTATGTTTCATAACAAGAAAAGTGACCGTGTGCGACGGTCACCTTATTTAGCTTCGATTATAATATTGACTGTTGCATCAAACCCAGATGGGAAATCAACCGTGGCTTCATATGTGCCTAATTCCTTAGTTGATTTGAAATTGATGAATTTCTCCGAGACCTTCATGCCCTGCTCTTTTAAAGCTGCTGCAACGTCTTTGACACTTACCGAGGCGTAGAGCTTGCCTTCGTCAGCTTTTGCTTGGATCACAACTTCGGCGCCATCTATTTTAGCTGCCAATGCTTTTTCCGCCTTCTCCTCTTTCTTGTCTTGTTTAGCCTTAGCCTTTTCTGATTGTTCACGTTCCTTTAACGCTTCCTCGCTGGCTTCAACAGCTAAATGTTGCGGGAATAAAAAATTGCGGGCATACCCCTCCGATGCCTCGACCACGTCCCCCGCTCGACCGAGACTTTTTACATCTTCAAGAAGGATTAGTTTCATACTGGAGGGTAGTATAAAGGTTTGAATAAAAGGCGTCAATTCATGTTTATTCATTCTCTTGGCCGCCATCAAGAACGACTAAGGCTCGCTTGATAATTGGTTTCATGTCCCGATAGCTGGAACGACTGATTACTTGGCCAACTGGCACCCAAGCGACATCCTGAATTTGTTCACCATCATCTTTTTTCTCCGGTTTATGTAAGTTTGAGCCATCAGGTACCTCAAAGAGAAAATAATGGATGAACTTATGAACCAGTTTGCCCTTAAAAACAAATCGATCCCGAAACCAAATATCGATCTGACCAAGTGGCTGAATGAGTTTGAGTTTTCTTAATCCTAATTCCTCCTCAATTTCCCGATGAGCCGCTTGCTGATACGTTTCCCGTTGTCGTCGAACATGTCCTTTAGGAAAAGTCCAGTTCCCGAATGAATCCTGCAACATGGCAAAATAAATACCACGGGGAGTACGCTTAATCACTAACCCCCCAGCTGAAACTTCAACCCGATGCCGTTGTTTCTTACTTGTGCTCCTTGAGGTAATTGAGCGCCGCGTCGAGCTGCGGTGTTCGTTCTTGCTCATAATCTTCAAGCGTATATTCTACCTCGATATCAGGAGCGATACCGACTTCATTAATTGAACGTCCATTTGGCGTCAGCCATTTAGAAACAGTGATCTTAACTGCTGAACCGTCAGCGAATTCGTAATATTCTTGAACCGATCCTTTACCGAAAGTTTGCTCGCCGATAAGCGTAGCCACGCCGTAGTCCTGCAATGCGCCGGCCAGAATTTCTGATCCAGAAGCTGAGCCACCGTTGACCAGGACAACTGTTGGGATGCCGGCCAGTTGGGCTACGCCAGCAGCTGAATATTCAGTTTGATCATCGCGGACGCTTTCGATAACAACGGTTTTGCCATTTATCCAGAAACCGGCAACATTGATAGCTTCGGTCAGGAGTCCGCCTGGATTGTTACGCAGGTCAAGAACGATACCTTCAACGTCTTTCGTTAAGATGTCCTGAACGGCCTCTTGGAACAAAGGCGTTGTGTCTTCGTTAAACATGTATATTTCAACGATCGCAATATTTTCATCATTCACCTCCCAAGAGACACTTTCGATAGTAATTTCACCTCTGGTAATTGTGATATCAAAAGCTTCGTCAACTCCCTCGCGAATAATCGTTAATGTCACGTCAGTCCCTTCCTCGCCGCGAATCATGTACACCGCTTCATTGACCGAAACACCAAATATTTCCTCGCCATCAACAGCAATAATTTTATCACCAGCTCGCAAACCAGCCTGTTCAGCCGGACTGTCACTCAAAGGCGCGACCACGACAATAAAATCATCTCTACTATCAATCTCGGCGCCAATGCCAGAAAACTTTCCATTCAACTCTTGATCGAATTCTTCAGCCATCTGAGGGTCAAAAAAGACGGAATAATTATCATCAAGCGATTCTAGTAAACCCTCCAAAGCGCCGTAATAAAGCTCGACTTCCGAAACTGGCTGATCAACGTACGTGTCTTTAATTAAATTCCAAATCTCCCAAAAACCTCGAAAATCAACATCTTCCTGAAAATGGCCCGAAAGATCCCCCTGATTAGTCACGCTACCCTCGCCTTCTGGCACAATCGATCGCGCTCCGCGGACGTTACCAATAATAAATCCGGCGTAAAAAACCGCCACAACAATAGTCACACCAGCTAAAACGTAAGCCGGTGAAAGCCAAGAATGTTTTTCCTGTTTGTTTTGAATCATACGAAGACATCCTAGCACAAAGTCTTCATCATTTCCATATTTTGAATTATTGCAAAAGCACGAAATTGCATCTCACAAGTTGTACAATGGTCTTCTTGACATGTAGAATTATCCATGCTAGCCTGATCAGTTCCCCAAAATTACCTGGGGTGCTCAAAAACCAGGAGGTCGCTCTTTTGACACTTTGGATTCATGGCAAACCTCGTAAACCATTCCCACACGCTGTCTGCTTCGTCGACTACGACAACCTCTATATCATGCGTGATCGCCCCTTCAATCCGGTCTACTCAGAGTACCGACAGCTGGAACTCGTCCGTGGTCTACTGACTGACATATGTTCGGTCGAACCAGAGACGTGGATCTTCACCAACGTCAACCGGCGCAGCGATGTGGAACGCGCTGCTTTGGAAGATGTATCCAAACAACAACAGGTCCCAATTGTCCACTGTCCAACGCGAAACGGCGAGGACAGAGTGGATAGCTGGATCATCCGCCAGATGCGAGCTCGCCACAAACGCGAAGCAAGTAACGTGGCCTTCTTGCTCATCTCTGTTGACAGTGATTTTGCTCCTCTCTGTCGGGAGCTCCGAGCTGATAGACGCTACATCTATATCGGCGCGCCACCTGAAAGCATCATGCCGATTCATATTCGGCCAGGGACGAAAGTCTGTTCCGGTAGCGCTTGGGTTGATCCGGGCACGAACTTCCATCGGGCGATGTATTTCCTCTTGCAGCAGGAACGTGATCTGAGCCCATTCGAGCAGTACATTCATGGACGGAACGGCTTTTGCCAAGAGTTTCCAGCCTTCACTTTGCTGCGGGCACAGGTGAAACATTTAGCGCGAAGGATCGCTGATCACGGACCCTTTGTCTTCCCCTCTGGTAATGAGGCGGTTGCCTGGATTATTGATGCCATCTCTCGGTACTCCAGAATTCCGGCACCAAACACCTTTCAAGCGAGCGGTCTACTCACCAATATGGTTCACTACGGCTTCATGTTGAGCCAGAACGGTCAGATTATCACCAACATGGCGCATCCCAGAGTAATACTCTCCCGACGTGACATTCAAAATTACGAGCAACGGACACAACCAAGACTGATTCGTAGCGGTCATCTGAGACTTAT
>JBDRDZ010000050.1:0-12360 GCA_043820165.1 Patescibacteria group bacterium | reverse complement strand
AGATGCCTTTTGGTGTGGGGGGGTCACCGGAAACGAGGCTAAACATTAGGTTTTTTGGCAATTTATACAAAATTACCCGTCCGCGCGGATTATATCAGGAAAAGCAAGAAATCGTCAAGTGACTTATTAAAGGTGGGGATTCTGTAAGTTTTACTTTCAAGGACTGCAGGACGACGAAGGAGATTTACGAGAGTGTCAAATCAATGCTAGGGAACGAGAGGAGAGAGAATTTTTGTACCATCTTGTACAAAACGTTCCGACACGGATCTGACGGAATCAGCTCGCGTCCCGCAGTCGCTGAAAGTAAATTAAAACACCAATAACAGACTCAAATATATCAAGTATTTTATTGAGTGTCAATCAATACAAATAATAAAAGACGGCCCTATGACCGTCTAAATATTCATCAATTGTATCTTCCCTACTTAATCGTCTGATCAGCCGATTTAACAGCATTTTCGGTAGCATTACGAATTGTTTTAAGTAGTTTTTTGTCTTCTCTTAAAAACTTGCGAGCGTTTTCGCGTCCAACGCCGAGTTTAATATCTCCAAAGGCATAACTGTTACCACGTTTTTCAACTGTACCGACTGTCACGCCAAGATCGAGCAAATCGCCAGCTACAGAAATACCTTCGTTGTACATAATATCAAACTCACAACGCTGAAACGGTGGAGCTACTTTATTTTTAACGATTTTAGCCTTTACTCGGTTACCAATGATCTGATCACCTTGCTTTATTTGCGCACTGCGGCGCACTTCAATTCTGACCGAAGAGTAAAACTTCAAGGCATTGCCGCCAGGAGTAGTTTCCGGATTACCAAACATGACGCCGATTTTCATCCGGATTTGGTTGATAAATATCACTGTCGTATTGCTCTTAGAAATAATGCCGGCCAGCTTGCGCAGTGCTTGACTCATCAGCCTAGCCTGCAAACCGATATGCCTATCACCCATCTCACCTTCAATTTCCGCCTTTGGTGTCAATGCTGCGACTGAATCGATAACTACAACGTCAACCGCACTGGAACGAACCAAGGTTTCAACAATCTCTAATGCTTGCTCACCTGTATCCGGCTGTGAAATGTATAGCTCTTCAATATTCACACCAATCACTTTTGCGTAATCAGGATCAAGCGCATGCTCCGCGTCGACAAATGCCGCCACGCCACCCATTTTCTGAAGTTCGGCGATGACATGTTGTGCCAAGGTTGTCTTACCAGATGATTCCGGACCATAAATTTCGATAATCCTTCCCTTTGGTACGCCCCCAACGCCCAGTGCTAAATCTAAAGACAGACACCCGGTTGGGATAGCATCCACTTGCATCGCCTTGGCCTCACCCAGACGCATAATTGAGCCTTCTCCAAAGCGCTCTTTAATTTGTAAAATAGCCTCACCGGCCGCTTTAAGTCGCGACGCTTGTTCTTCTTTTCTTGTTTTGTCAGTCATAATTTGGATATTAAAAGAGGACGTATCCGTCCCCCATCCGGTGTAAAAATTTTATCATGATTCTATTCGTTTGCAAAACTAATAAGCGATTCTTCATCATCTGGGTCAAAAACGACTCGACGCTCAATAACTGCTCGGCGAGAATACCGTCTCTCTGCTTCAATCATGATCACATTTAAACCTTTTTCCAGGTCTACCAAGGTTTCAAAACTTTGATCTTGATTAACCACAATCTGCTCACCGTTAACATAAACCGTCGCCTCCCCTTCTACGACTCCCTCTACTTCAACCATGGCTTTTTTTGTCATCGAGGCGTCAACAGGTGAAAGTAAAACAACTTCCGGTGGAGAAACAATTGCTTGAATTTGCCAACCAAGATAACCAACAACTGCTAAAGCTACCAACCCGAGCATACCAAACTTCAGAAATCGATTCCAAACCAAGAAACGAGATTTACGAACCTTCTGGCGCGGTGTACGCATTGGCGCTACTAAATCGCAAAGGCCGCATTCTTCCTCGTAAAGTTCCAAAAAGTAATTTTCATCAGCGTGCAGGGCGCGTGCATATGCTCGAATAAAATTTCTACTGTAAAGCGGCTCTGGCAGCTCCTCATATCGACCTCGCTCTAACGCTTCAATATAACGACGTTGAATGTGCGTGCTCTTTTCCATCATTTCCAAAGACACCGCCTGCCCTCGTCGCAAGGCACGAAGCTTCTCACCGAGCGTCTTTGGCGCGCCATCGAGTTTGCGCATCACAAATACCATAGATCAAAAAACTACACGTTTAAAAAAGAATCTATTCATCGCCTGTATCATCTTCTTCATCCTCCTCCTCTTCTTCATCATATACTTCTTCATCATACTCTTCAACCTCTTCATCTTCTACCTCGTCCGCATCTTCTAGTTCATGATTTTGCGGCCAACGATCAACTAAAATTTCTCGCGGTTTAGCTCCATCAGCTGCACCGATCACTCCCATGTCCTCCATGATATCAACGATTCTGGCAGCTCGAGAATAACCAATTTTTAGACGCCTTTGCAGGAATGACGTTGAAGCCTTGCCAGACTCAATAACTATTTGAATCGCATCGTCGAGTAACGGATCAGAGTCTTCGGAATTTAGCACAGTACCACCCGTTCTTGTATCTTCAGTGACTTGATAATTATAATCTGGTTCGCCTTCTGATTTTAAGAACTCAACAACTCGATTGATTTCCTTATCTGATACATAGGCTCCTTGAATTCGCTTTGGCTTGGAGATTTCGGGCGAGGTTAACAACATATCACCACGACCGAGTAACTTTTCAGCTCCAGAAACATCCAAAATTGTTTTGGAATCAACTTGAGAGGCTACAGCGAAAGCTAGTCGAGTTGGAATGTTCGCTTTAATCAGACCTGTAATGACATCAACTGATGGTCGCTGCGTAGCTAAGACTAAGTGAATACCAGCAGCTCGGGCCATCTGAGCGATTCTGACAATCACCGCCTCAACATCACGTTTATTTTGACTCATCAAATCTGCCAACTCGTCAATAATGATAAACACCTTTGGCATGCGCTCCTTGTTGTTTTCATTGTAGGAGTCAATGTCGCGAGCTCCGGCTTTTGCAAGGTGATCAAGACGACGTTCCATTTCGCGCACGGCCCACTTGAGGGCGTTGATTGCTTCTTCAACCTTAGTAATCGGCGGTACAAGCAAATGAGGGATGCCCGCATAACAACCAAGCTCGACTCTTTTTGGATCAACCATGATTAGTTTTAGGTCGTCTGGTCCATTCTGATACAGCAGCGAGATAATAATGTCATTCAAGCAAACTGATTTACCTGAGCCAGTTGCTCCAGCCACCAAAGCATGAGGTGCCTTATCAACAGCCATATTTTGAACAACACCACTAACGTCTTTGCCAAGCGGAGCCGTAAAGTTTGTCTTACGTTGCTTAAATTCATTTGATGCCAGCATTTCACGAAGCGAAACTTTGCCGACTGATTGGTTTGGTACTTCCACGCCAACCAGCGAACGGCCAGGAATCGGTGCTTCGATACGTATTGGATGAGCCGCTAAAGCTAAAGCCAAGTCATTTTGCAAGCCAACAATACGCGAGAGTTTTACGCCTTCAGCTGGTCGTAGTGAATATTGTGTCACGGCTGGGCCGACACGTACTTCAACCATCTCAACATCAATATTAAAGTTTTCGAAGGTCCGACGAATAATTTCTTTATTGCGGTCGATATCCCCGGCTTTTGCATCAGAGCTTTTGTCGTCCAAAAGTTCAATCGGAATCTCCATCTTCCGACGACGACGACTAGTCATGACTGACTCTGACTTTGCTGCCCCTTCGTCTTCATCTGGCAGAATACGTTCGCGTGGCTCTTCATCTTCAAGATCTTCAACTTCCTCTGGCTCATCTTCATCATACTCCTGGTCTTCTTCTACTTCATCCTCGTCGTATTTATCTTTGAGTCGTTTACGATGCATGATACTGCCCAAATTAGTAAAATGCTTATGAGCAGTCAAAACTGAGTGGAGGGAAACATTAAAAATAAGAAACACAGCGATCAGTAGCACAGCCACCGAAATCACTGCCGCACCCCACAGTCCCATTACTGAAGCTAAAAGCTCCGAAACCAACATACCAATATAGCCGCCAGCAGTAAAAAGTTCCTGTGAGCTCGCACTATCTTCAACTAAAGCCAGATTAAGCAGACCATTTAAAGAAAGAAACAATAAAACTACACCAACAACATTTAGTCCTGAGAACACTCGACGATCGGGAAAAATTGAGTTCCAGCCGAAAACAAAGAGTAGTACAGCGAACAACCAACGATCCCAGCCAAATATTGACGAGAGCAACTCGTCAATAACCTCGCCAACCGAGCCGGCAAGGTTAAAAAACGCCAACAAAAAGATTAAAGCAGCGGCAACCAGGATTACCGCTAAGATACTTTGCTTCACACCGTCGGAAATTCCCAACGATTCTTTCTTTGACTTCTTCCCTCGCTTTCTTTTACGTGCCATAGCGCTCTTATTGTATCGAAATCTCTTGATCTTGACAAAGCCTTTGTGTATGGTTAAAGTACTCGCCTGTTCCTTTGCGTACTTGAAATGGAGATTCCGATGCGACCTACCGCGTTGTTTGATCATCTGCAGAATGGTGAATTCTACATCTTTGATTGCGTCACGGGAGACTTCTTCCGAGCCGCATCGCACTTCGACCGCATAGTTGGAGCCGATGTAGATCCGCCTGATCCTTTGCCAACAATGGACCTGGCCGAGGTTTCATCGGAGCACATCCGATACCTGGCATCGATGGCCCTCGTGGCCTCGCGATCAAAGCAACGATCAGACTCTCCGTACTGGATCGCCTTCGAAGGCTGGCAGAAAGTCTCCTACTTCAAGAACTACCAAACACCTTCAGCGCCAGACGAGGTTCCCCAAGAATACCTCGACGTCATCTACCTGGTTGAACAGATGAGTAACTTCCTTGGCGGCATCTTCGACTTCGAGTTCCGACTCGTCGGCATCACCGATGTGGCTGGAAAACGATTGCTCAATCTGGAAGCCTGGATCCAAAAATCAACAGATGAACGTTACGAGATCCCTGTCAACACCATCATCGACGAAGCCAACCGTGCTTTCATCATGGTATTCAAAGTGGAACTCGATCAAGGGGCGATTATCTATGATTTTCCGCCCCGCATCACGGCAGAAGCCTGACTCAGCGCCCCAAGGACTTTGGGGCTCGTTTTTTTATAATAACACCCGCCGGAACGGCGGGGGTTATTGACTACTATATTCATTGTTATTTTGAAACTCGCTCAACGTAGTCGCCACTCTCCGTGTTAATTCGCACGACATCTCCCTCCTTAATAAAAATCGGCACACGAGCTTGAAGACCGTTATCAAGTTCCGCATCTTTTTGAACATTGCCCGAGGCTGTATCGCCTTTGACTGCCGGTTCAGTTGAAATGATCGTGTATTCAATCTTAGCCGGCAACTCCATCGAGATAGCATTGCCATCGTGAACAACAACCGTAACCTCCAGGCCTTCTTTAAGGTATTTTGCGTCATCACCGACTGCGTCGCGACCAATGACAACCTGCTCATACGTCATGCCATCCATGAATGTCAGTGTATTGTCATCACCAAAAATGAATTGCATCTTTTTATAACTAACGTCTTCGAAAGCTAGATTTTCCGAAGCTTTAAAGTTCTGCTCAATGACTTTACCGCTAGCCAGTGATTTAATTTTTGTCCGGACAAACGAGCTTCCCTTGCCTGGCGAGACACGCTGAAAACTAACAACCACGAAAAGGTCTCCTTCATAATTGATGACTGTACCTTTTTTAAGTTCATTTGGAGATGGCATAAAAATAGTGATTAGTGGTTTGGTTTCAGTAGTCAGTTTAAGGAACTTTCATAAACCAATCCCTAGAACCAAAGGCTAAAGGCCTGAGAATATTTGGATATCATTGATGTCGCTAATACCATACCTGAGCATCACCAAGCGATCAAGTCCGAGCGCATTACCGTAAACCGGGTTTTTGATCTTGCCCAGTGCTTCGAGCAGATCTTCATCGATCGGCCAGACTTTTTTACCAGCTGCGCGACGCTCTTCCTGTTCGATTTCAAAACGTTTTCGTTGCTCAACCGGATCGGTCAGCTCAGCAAAACCGTTACAGAGCTCCAGGCCGTCAGCAAAAGCTTCAAAGCGCTCAGCATAAGTGCCGTCATTAGAAATTTTAGCCAATGCAGCCTGATCAACCGGATACCGAGTGACGAAAAAACGCTGAAGATCAACCTGGGGGTCGCCGTGTTTATCCACTCGAGCCTCGTGATGCGACAATCGCGGCCAATCAGACTCGTCTTTAAGAACAAACTTGAGTAAGTTTTCGGTTTCATTCATCAGATCCTCATATTCACCCTGACCGTACCACTCAAGCATTATGAATTCGAGCAAATTATGATTACCTGTTTCAAAATTTCGAAAAACTGGCGTGACTGTGTAAACCTTATCGAAGCCGGCCCCCAGCAACTTTTTCATTGAGTATTCAGGCGAGGTAATTAACGCGAGCTTGGTCGTCTCCCCTCCATTAATGGAGCGGCTGGGTGTAGCCGTCGTCTCAATCGGATCAAGATTTGGTTCCATGCCCGGAGTTCGTACTAACAGCGGTGTACGAAAATATTCAAAACCCCGAGATTCAAAGAAACCGTGCACATTATCGAGCACGGTCTCCCACATTTTTTGACGTCTTTGAATATCGTCTTTACTTAGCATGTCTTCAAAACATTCTTTTTAATCCTGGACAAAGGGTAGTAAGGCCATTATGCGTGCTCGCTTAATTTCTTGTGCCATCTTTCGTTGATGTTCTGAACAAAGACCGCTACGTTTGCGTGGCACGATTTTTGCAAAAGAAGAAACATACCGACGCAATAGGTCTGTATTTTTATAATCAATTATCAGGTGTTTATTGACACAGAAGTTGCAATATTTATCCTGTTTGGTGATTTTCGTTTTTTTAGCCATATTTTAAAATGGAATGTCTTCAATCTTTATTTCATCATCTGGAGAAAATGAAGGTTCGTCTGGTGGTGGAGTCGATGATGCTCCGCCGAAGCTACTACCGCCCGATGTTCCGCCAGCACGATCGAGCATAACCATATTTTCCGCCACAATTTCCGTTCGATATCGTTTAACGCCGTCTTGCCCTTCCCAATCGCGAGTCTGAAGACGACCGTCGATGTAAACCTTTTTACCTTTTGTTAGGTACTGACCACAAATCTCCGCGAGCTTACCCCAGGCGACAATATTATGGTACTCAGCTTGTTCCTGCTTCTCGCCTTGAGCGTTTTTCCACGTACGATTAGTGGCTACACCGAATGAACAAACTTGCTGACCGCCGGTTGTCTGTTTCAACTCTGGATCGCGAGTCAGGTTGCCAATGATCATGGCGCGATTTAATGAAGCTGCCATATAGTTTAATTACAAATGTTAATTCCAAGTTACAAGTTGACTCCGGTGTCGTCTAATATCTCATCGAGCTTCTTATCCAGCTCTTCAATAGAGAGTTTCTCTGCCGGTACCTCAGACTGAGTAGGTGACACAGGTACCTGCACCGAGGCTGACTTTGGCTTGCGCTCCTTTTGGACAGTGCCAGCCGTACGCTTACCTTCTGCCGTTAATGGTGGCTGGTAGGACGTAGGTTTTGGTACATCTGTTGGAACTCCTTTTGGTCGTTTTACAATCACGTGACGCAAAACGTCGTTTGAGAGTCTCAAATCTTGATCAATTTTACCAAGATCCCCTTCTTCTTCCAAACTAATAAAAACAAGAACGTACGTACCGTGACGTTCTTTCTTGATTGGATAAGCGAGTTTTAATTTGCCTAGAACTTCTGATTTTTCAATCTTAGCTCCGGCAGCCTCCAAAATTTTGGCCAGATTGGCCTGAACCCCTTCAATTTCCGTGTCGGAATATTTTGACGGGATAATATAAAGCAATTCGTAGATCATATTCTCATTGATTCAACGCTTTTTGCGCTGAACGACCCTTTCGAGCCATGGACAATGTTAATTGTTAATGCTGGAACTCTAGCGAAATATTGATTTTGTGTCAAGGGATAATAAAACACCGCCGGTTTGCAGAACAAACTAGCGGTTAGTGTTTGAAGAAAGCCAACTCCTCAGTCGCCTCCTCTTTGAGTGGAATAAAGATCGCCGTGGCATCGTCAGCTGGACCATAGTTGTGCAGCAAACTTTCGCAACGGAACTTACAAGCGGCAGCATCGGGTTGAACATCGATATTTGCATAATATCCAAACGTATCTTCTACAGCCTGACTAGCGCCATCTGAGCAGACGGCCAGAATCGCCTCAGGTGGAAAACGATTATGCGGCCACCAGTTGATCTCCGGTAACTGACAGAAGGCTGGCCGAAAGAGCTTGTCACCAAATCCTCTCGTCATAGCGATACTCTGATCCGACTCCTTACCTTGGCCATTAACATAATGCAGACGAAGCTCAACATTATCGGCTCTGATCGGCCGCTTCACGATCGGGTGAACGATAACGCGAAAGCTTTCCTGCTTCGGATCAAGCTCACGAAGTCTGGCTAACTCAACTGGATTGGCTGGGTTATGATCCACAGTCAGTTGCCGATAGCCTTTGGTTATATCCGGATCAAAAGCGTAAACTCGAGAGTCACCGAGATGAACAATCGTTACGCCGTCTTCATCGATCACACAGCCAGCGACAGCAGCGCCGAAATGTCCGTCTGAAAACGTGATATCGATCATTTTGGTGATCTCGGAAAAAACTCGATTGAGCTTCTGAGGGTCACCAAAACGATAACAAGCAATAGCAAACTCAGATTCGATATAACGTGCAAAACGCCGTTTCTCAGCGTTGAGAGCTAGATCGAGTTTTTTATCGTTCGGCTTTGATACGCCATGCACGTCGATGACGAAGTAGAAGTAGCAACCGTTATGGCGAAGGGCAACGTGCGCGTCCTCTGAGACACGCCCGCCACCGCTGACCTTTTTAGGCAGGTCAACCACAGCGTCTCTCAGCATGGTCGCTCCAATTTGAAAGGACTAAAAAACTTACCAAAATGTCCTCTTAAAGTCAAAAGCCCCGCTTGGGGCTTTTCAAAAAATCACCAACTTTTAGTCTTACCGCCGCCATGGCCGCCACCGGATGAGCCGCCGCCACGAGAAGCGCTCGAACCACTGGAGTAGCTTCCCGAACTTGGCCGTGAATAAGAAGAACGATTCGAACGATATTGATACGGTTTATACGAACCCGATGATGAGCTGCCCGATGAACTACCAATTGAACTTGCTGCCGAGGCTGAAAACGAACCAAGATGAGAAGCGAGAACTTCTGCATTGAGCGTACTAATCCCCTTCCCACTATACCAAGCTGGATTTTTGTAGGTATGGCCCGTCTCTTGCAGCCAAACCTGAAAAACATGACTCCACTTATCAGCAACACCGAATACCATCGCAAAAGGTAAATAGCGCTCAAAAATATTTTCTTGCTCCTGCCATTTAATCCGATATCGTTCGGCCTTTTTTAAAAATAATTTGAAACCGAGGATTTCGTCCATCACGGCAACTCCTTTCTTAGATCTTGGTACTAAGCCAATCGGTACAATGAAAAAAAGCGCTGTTGAAAACACAAACGAATAAATTGGCATTAGCGATCGAGAATATTCACCGGCCAAATAAATCATCGGGATAGCGCCGAAAAAACCAAAGAGAAAACCGAGCAAACCAAAAGTTTCACGAACCAAAGACGGTCTTTTATGAAAATATTCTTTCGTAATCAGGTCGCGGATAATCTTGCTAGCAATGCGATTCCGCGCATAACCAAGTCGCGTTCGAAGCCTGTCGCTGGTGATTGTTTTTTCTGTACTATAAAACATGGCGCCAAACAAATCCTTCTCCCATTCATTAAGTTTGTCGTCGGCTTCTTTGACCTTCTCTACTTCATAAGTCGTTTTATAACGCCAACCCTTCGGTTTATTCTCAGTAATTTTGATATAACCACGCACAGCTAAGTCAACAATTGCCGAAGCAAAATCTCGACCGCTGATTTTTCCATGAAGCAGCGCCGAGACTTCCATTGGTTTTAAATCCTCTGGTGGTTCGTAAATAGCAATAATCGGCCGACGGATTTTTCCTTTGTTACCTTTGCGTTTACGTAATATCAATAGCCCAGCTAGGACGACAAGTGGCAGCAGACGATAAATCCAGGTCGCAATCCTTCGTTGACGTTCAAACGATTCTCGCCAGTCATCGTAATAACTTTCATAAGGATCAGTTGCAGTGTAGTCAACATATTCCGGTTCGATCTGTGTGATAACGTCTGGCGTAAAACCAACCGCAACCGTGAGATTGCCCTCGGCGCTAAAATCAATTAATTGCGCACTTTCGGAAATTTCACAATCTGATTCTGTTAGACCAAAAATGCCCGTGTAGCACGACAGGCCAGTTGCCTCAGCGCCGGTTGGTAATTTAACTGTAGCCGAAGAAGATGAAATATCGGCATCTAGCTCGGTGCCCGTGACGTTCCAATAAAGCTCGTCATGATCATCAAAGAAAAAAAACGTGCCGTATGCTTTGTAAGTAATGATATAAGTCACTGGACCAAAAACTACAATGTCTGCATCACCAATCCGGATAGAAAGATCAGTGTAATCATCTGATGCAACGTATGGAATTGAATTACCTCGATCATCAGTGACTGATGCCAGCTCAACCGTGAAGCGAACATCATTGTTTTCATCCGACCTATATTGGATAGGGATATCGCGAATGATGCCATGACGCTCTTCTTTGAATGTGACAGCAATAGTTTCGACAACATCGAGCGTACCGTCTTCATTAACCGTCAAATCGGCATGAAAGGAATCGATGCTCATGCCCACGTCCTGTGCTTGAACTGGAAAAGCCCAAAATACTAAAAAAATAGCTGAAATTAGTAAAGAATAGCTGGTTTTCTTGTTCATACAACACTAAGCATAATATGTCCGTGGTTCGCTGACAATTTATTAAACACATTTACACTAAAAATTTGGCTAAGGTTATCGGCATTTTACCCATTAAACCAATCATAAAAAAGACTTGACAAAATCCCTCTTTTACCTTAATGTCCATTAGTTCTCTGAAGGTCCAACTTTCAGAGTAGCCCTTTCACATCAAAACGCAAAATCCAATATGGAGAAGCGGATGCCGACCAAGGAAGAAAAGACTCTCCGCCGCTTGCGAGAGCAGCGAGATCAGGTCATTCGGTTGGCCAAACTACAAGACGAGCTGCGCGAAGATCTCCAGAAATACCTGGATGACCACGAACTGCTGGTTAACACCTTCGCAACTTCAGCCGGTCTGCTCTGGGCTCAGGTCAAGACCTTTCTTACCAGAGATGGAGCTGTCTGTGGCGGTGAGACCCTTGCGGCCATCACCAGCAAGCTCGAACGACCTGACCTCCAAGTAGCGATTGAGAGCGTTGCTAGCAACATCGATGCTCGCACGCGTGGTTTCGCTACCTGTTCAGAATGGTCTATCGAGCTAGCTTTCGAAGTCAAGATCTTTTGCGAAGGTTTGAAGAGCAAGTATACCGGCAAGTTCCTGGCGCCACTCTTCAAGCCTTACGAGGAAGTCTTCCTCGGCATCACCCAGACTTCATCGAAGGCCGTCAGGCAACTGGATGATCCAGACACATCTCTTGCTTTCTACGCAGTGCTGACCTGTGATGACCTTGAAGACCGTCTGGATCAACTGGTCGAGCAGGACAAGGCTGTCAAACAAACAAAGATCAGACAGCTGCGCACGCTCATCGCCGAACGGATGCCAGGCGTGAAGCAAAAGAAAGATCAAGCAGAAAGGCTTGGTGTTTCCTACGACAGCTTGAACAAGATCTTCAAACGCCGAGCCACCATGGCCCTGATCGACAAGCTCATCGCCAGCGCTGAGGCTCTGCCGGTAAGTGGCTATGTCACAGATGACGAAGAGGTGGATGACTCCATTTCCCACGAACCAGAGCTCGAGTCAGACAATGAGACTGGATTCGAGGTGACACAGGACGAAGCGCCGTCGCCCGAACCAGAGACTGAGCGCGCACTAGAACCCGAACCTGAGGTAACACCAGCACCGGAGCCTGAACCGGCCCCAATAAAACTTCCCGATGTCTGCGCGATCTGTAACAAGAACGGGGCAGACAAAGAAATGGTGCCCGAGGCCCCACTCAGGCCTACGGCACGAGAGTTGTTGGAAGCCTTCGGTGGCGAAACCTCGCCGCTCGGTGTGCGCTTCGTTCTGGGACCAAATTCGTTCCAGGATATCGACATTAATCCGGGCCACGGATTCGTCCAATGGGCTGTCTGGGCGCTTGAGATGGCTCGTATGGCTC
>JBDRDZ010000049.1:0-2813 GCA_043820165.1 Patescibacteria group bacterium | reverse complement strand
CGGCGGTGGAAAATCAGTTTTTTGTCGTCTAATGCAATCTAGCTTCGAAAATGTATCTAGACTTAAATTTGATGACTTTTTTAAAAATATCGATGATGTCGATAAACTCGGACCTTGGACATGCTGGGATAGCCCCGACAGTATAAAATGGGATGAATTAGTTCAAGCAACTACTGATCTACGAGCCGGCCGTTACGCGATTGTACCCAACTATTCTCGAAAAGATGATAAAGCTGTCGGAGAAAAATGTGTTTTTCCAGCGCCGATCATGCTGGTTGATGGCTTCATGACCTTGGTTGATGAACGACTACGTGATCTACTCGACCTTAAAATCTTTTTCAATCTTTCTGAAGACAGTCAAATTAAAAGGAGGAGAATTCGCCAGTCTTGGGTTGAAGATGGATATTTGCACGAGGTCATGATTCCTGGATCACGAAAGTTCATTATGCCATCAAAACAATATGCAGACTACGTTATTAACGCCGAGATGTCGCCGCAAGCCGTGGCTGACCATTGTATTTCGATAATTCGCAACGAAATTGGCTCTGAGGTGAAAAAACTTGCAAATCGTGAAATAATAAAAACAACGACCCTAAAAGCCAAGGTATAATAAAAGATCCCTCGACTCACCTCCGGCTCGCTCGGGATGGTGAGAGGGCGCCAAAGTATGAAACTTGTTTATCAAGCTACGCAAATTCCAAATCCGCTCGATGTGCTGCGCAAAGCCGGTTACTCTCATTTTATTGATCCAAACACCAATGAAGAAAGCTTCACTCTGCGTTTAACCGTTGGTTACTATCCTCGTTTTCATGTCTATGTTGAACTAACTGACGGTAAAATTTGTTTCAATCTTCATTTAGATCAAAAAAAAGCAAGTTACGAAGGTACTTCAGCACATGCCGGAGAGTACGACGGTCCAACAGTTGAAAAAGAAATGCAACGACTTGAAGGCTGGATTTTTGCTATCACTCACGCCAAACCAATTTCGAATGTAGAAACTTCCAGACCAACTCCAACAGCCTTCTTTGAACCCGCTCCTGAACCAGCTCCCGAACCTCCGCTTCAAGACAAGCCAGGTAATAATAATCTTTTTGGAGGAATCTTTGGATAAAAAAACATTCGGCCGCGGCCGAATGTTTTTGTTTGCTTAGTTACCGAGTTCCGAGTCAATAATATCCTTGAAGCTGTCAAACGGTACCGCTCCGGAAAGAAGCTGACCGTTGATAAAAGTCGCAGGCGTACCACCGACTCCAGCCATCAAAGCTGTAGTCTCATCCTCGCTCACATCTCCAGCGTATTTTTCACTCTCGTAACAATCCATGAATTTATCAACGTCCAAACCAAGATTATCAGCAACCTCCTCATAGAAATCATCGCCTAGGCTGGCTTGATTGGCAAACATCTCATCAGCAAACTCCCAAAACTTACCCTGTTCTGCTGCACACTCGGAAGCTAAGGCTGCCGGCTGTGCTTGCGGGTGAATGCTAGTCAACGGTAAGTGTCGGTAGACCCAGGCAACATCATCGCCAAATTCTTCTGTGATCTGCACCATGGTCGGATGATGACGGCTACAGTAAGAACATTCAAAGTCAGAATATTCTACCAAAACAACTTTTGCCTTATTGATATCGCCAAGAATGTGGTCAGCTTCGGTTACTGGCGCCAACTCGGCTACTTGTGGTTCGCCAGCTATGTCTGCAGTATCGACAATTTTTGGTGCATCTTCATTATTTTGAGCAGCTGATTTAGGCAGTTCAAGACCACCACCGAAGATCAAAGTCACAGCGATGCCAGTAACACAGCCAAAAACGAAAAGCATTTTTGGATTACCATCAAAAAATCCTTTTGGTTCATTTTGCTTTGGAAAATTCGATCCCCCGCTTGGATTTAATTCTTGCATAATCAATTTTTTGAATTAATTCTTATTTTGTAAAACACCCATATTCCAAACGCTACCATGGCGATTGATAAATACTGGGCTGGTGTAAGACCAACATATCTTACATCATTTATTCTAAGAAAGTCTAGACCAAAACGGATGGCTCCATACCAAACTGAGAAAAATGCTATATAGAAACCGGGTGGACGTTCTTTTTTTGATAAGAAAAAGAAAATAATCGTCAAAATCAAACCATTTAAGGACAAATACAAGCCGTGATCATGCCTGATGATGCCGTCCGGATATTGTGTACCAAGAAAAAAGTTAGTTTCTGTACCAGGATGATCGTGAATCAAAAAGCAGCCTATCCGACCTATCCACAGGCCAATCGGTAAACCAAAAATAGCAAAATCTGAATATTCCCAAATATTTACCTTTTTTCGTCGTAGATACAGTGCTCCGATGATGACGCATAAAATGAAACCTCCAAAGATCGATGACCCGCCAGCCCAAACCTCGAATACTTTAAGTGGGTTTTGCAAATAATATACTGGATCGTAAAACAAGACATATCCAAGCCGACCGCCGACTAAACCAGCAATCATCATCCAGACAACCAAGTCATAAATAATCTTGGCCTGGCCGCCAGATTTCTTAGCCTTCCAACCAGCAGCATAGGCGCCCAAAACAAAACCAAGAGCTACAAAAAATCCCCAAACGTACAAAGTCAGCCCGCCAATCTCCACTGTTTGCCATTCGATGTATGGGATCATAGATCAGGAAATTGAAGCAAGGAGTTGATAAGCCGCCGCAACCTGAAATACTTTAGCGTCATCCTGCACATTACCCATAATTTGCAAGCCAACCGGCAAGCCATTGGCTGTGCCGCAAGGAATTGAAATTGCTGGGATGCCGGCGATGTTAGCCGTAACTG
>JBDRDZ010000048.1:0-5426 GCA_043820165.1 Patescibacteria group bacterium | reverse complement strand
TCTTGATCGATCGCCCCGATAAGTTCTAGCTCGTGTTTCAGCCTCAGAATTTTGCCTCGAGTTTCATCGGCATTGGAAATGCGAGTTTTTGGTACAGCTGCCATCAAATCATTTCTGAGCATTGGAACTTCTTCTTTCATTTCATTAACTAGGCCGTCGATACGAGTTTCGATTCGAGCCAGCTCAATTTTAACTTCATTTTGACTGTACTCCAGCGCATTTAGATCAGATTGAATCTGTCGGAGTTGTCGTTGAATACTAAAGATTTCAGTTTTTGGTTGGGCGCTGGCTTGATTGGCTTGATCGATTTGTTTTTCCGCCTCTTTTACGTTGCTTTCAGCGCCACGCACCGCTTCTTTTGAAACTTCGAGAGTTTTTAGCAGTTTTGGATCAGGTTTGATATCTTGAGGATTCGGTTTTTTTAATCGATCTCGGAGTGTGCGGATGATAGTTAAGATTTTGCCAACGCCGATTGTTTCATCAAATTTCAAAATCATCTCTAGCTCTTTGATAATTTCGGCTAGTGGCAGTGGAGCCCAGGTTGACTGCGCTCGAACTTTTGCGAGTTCCAGCTCTCGTTCGGCCTCGAATTGTTTTTTACGGGCATTGGCCAGTTCTTGTTGAGCTTTTTTGTATTCTTCCTGAGTTCTTTTCATTAAGGAATTATCGCCAGTCTCCTCGCCAATTGTTTTTTCCATTTCAAGTAGGCGGGCATCTCCCTCTTTTAGTTCAGTCTGTTTATTTTTGATTTTTTCCTGTGCCTCAGTAATCCTATTTCGTTCCAAGGCCAGCATGTCTTGCAGATCCCAGTAAAGTGTTCCATAGTAGCCGACTTGAATTTCGTGCAGTTCGCGTTCGATCACTTCACGCTTTTCCAATTTACGAACTTGTCGCTTGAGTGATCGCAATCGCGGTTCGATTTCTGCGAGAAGCATTTCAACCTCGACTAGATTTTCACTAGCTTTTTTAAGTTTAAGCATCGACTGGTGGCGTTTGATTTGTAAACCACGCACTCCGGTAGCATCATCAAAAAAGATTTTTCGCTCCTCGGGCGACGAAGTCAAAACATGATCAACCATGCCTTGTCCGATAACTGTATACGATCGTTGTCCAATGCCAGCTTCGGCTAGTAAAAGCTGAATGTCTTGCAGTCGGGCATTTTTGCCATTGAGCAGATAGATTGAATCACCATCACGGAAAAATCTCCTCGTAATCGTCACCTCGGCGTAATCAATTTTCATGGCATGATCCTCGTTGTTAAAAGTCATGGTGACTTCTGCAAAACCAGAACGACTTTTGTTTTTTGATCCTGAGAAAATTAAATCTTCAGATTTTTTTCCACGAAGTTGACGCATTGACTGTTCACCCAAACACCACCTGATAGCGTCGGCGGTATTTGATTTACCAGAACCGTTCGGACCAACAATTACTGTGAGGGGATTACGGTCTTTTTGTGGAATTAAAAAATCAATCACCGTTTTTTTGGCAAAAGTCTTAAAACCTTGAACTTCGAGACGAGTTAAGTGCATAACGCGATCAGTATATCATAATTTTACAGCTTTTAGCTTATAGCTGTTAGCTTTTAGCTTCTTGCTCGTGTATCCTATAAGTAGAATTGATTTTAGCACATGAGACGTTTTTTACTCATCTTTGCGGTTTTTCTCCTGACCGGGCAGGGTTGTCTTTTGTTTCCACCATCCGCTGCGGAGATTACCGCTGATGTTGCAGAAACACCAGAGGAAACTGTGGAAGATATTTATGATCCTGAGAATATTCCGGTGACAGCCATGCCTGAGCCGGCTGTCGAAGATGGGGTGATATTTATTCGATCTGGAAATTTTTTCTTTGAACCAGCGACGATCACAGTCAAAGCTGGTGAGCTAGTCAGGTTAAAGTTTGATCATGTTATGGGCGTTCATAATTTCGTGATTAACGATCTTGAAGTCAATGAAGGAACTGTCGAGGGTCAAATCATCGAATTTACGCCGGAGAAACCGGGCGAGTATAAATTTTATTGTTCGGTTGGTAGTCATGAGGAACGAGGCATGTTTGGGGTTTTGAAAGTTGAAGAGCCGGAGTTTCAGGAGTTGAATATCGAAGAGACAGAGGTGGTTGAGTAATTTAGTGACTGAGTGGTTTCAATTAATAATAACCACTAAAGATACTGGGTCGCTCAGCCGCTTTTATAATTCTTGACATCATTCAGATACAGGCGTAAGCTCCAATATTCAAATTATGTTAACTATTGAGCAAAAACAAGTTCAAGAGATGATTGAGCGGGCGGAGCACATCCTGCTTTTAACCGATGAACGCATTGATGGCGATACAATTGGTTCAACTTTAGGTTTGTATCATGTCCTGCGAGAGATGGGCAAAGATGTTGAAGTTTTTTCGCCGTATCCCAACGTTAAAACTTTGGAGTTTTTACCAGGCACAGAGGTTATTCAGCGTGATCCAGTCATTTTTGAAAATCCGAGTTTTGATTTGGTAATGGTTTTTGATTGTTCCGATGGCGTCTACTTCAAACCGTATCTTGAGATGATCAAACACCCTGCACCAATGGTTGTTTTTGATCATCATATAAGTAATCCACGCTACGGCACGGTTAATATTATTGAACCTGATGCAGCTTCGACGGCTGACATTGTCTGGCGATTTATCAAAGCGATCGGACTACCGATGAATAAAAATGCAGCTCAGTGTATTTTGACAGGTATTTGTACTGACACTCATATTTTTGCGACATCAAATACAACAGCGGCTTGTTTTGATGCCGCACATGAGCTTTCTCGTCATGGGGCAAAGTTGCAAGAGATCGTGCAGCAGACAATGATGAATAAGTCGTTATCAACTTTGAAACTTTGGGGCTTGGCTTTTGAAAGGTTGTTCCATCATGAGGGACTAAACGCGATGGCAACTGTAATCACCATGAAGGATATTCATAATTTGGAAGTAGATGAAACAGAAGCTAAATCGTTGATTAACTTTTTAAACTCGATGCTCGACGGTACCGATGTAGTCTTAGTGCTCAAAGAAAGCAGTGACGGCGCTGTAAAGGGGAGCTTGCGTTCGCGTCGACGTAATGTTAGAGATATTGCGGAAAAATTAGGCGGTGGCGGGCATATTAAAGCGGCTGGCTTCAAGATTGAAGGCGCACGGCTCGAGGAAAAAGATGGACAGTGGTTTGTTCGGAAAGATTCAGGTGAGATTGTGACGATTGAAAGTTAAAGAGATATAACAGCTGCTGCATTTATTTATCGATTAGGGCATTTTTGACGTTTTACATCAGGATTCTAGAGCCCTGTTTTTTTTAAAGCTTTCAGCTTCCGGCTGCTACTTTTCTTTGGCAGAAGCCCAAAGAAAAGTAGTCAAAAGAAAAGCTTTTCGCTGGTCCCGACGGCCTTACCGTACTATTCGTTGACGGCCTACCGCCAGCCACGGGTACCCGGGCTCGCCTACCTCCGCTTTATCTTGAAAGAGGCAGAAACATCTCGCCTGAGTGTCTGGCGGCGGGACTGAGCCGATTTCGTAATAAAACGACCCACCGCATCATCATCTTTCGAAAAAGATGAGATGGGTGGGTGATGCGTCAGCTCGCGATGAGCGCCGCGACCTGGGCCTGGAGCTCGCTCGGAGCGCCGGCCAGGGCCTTGATGAGCCGAGCGCCGATGGCGCCGAGCGTGTAGTCGCAGTAGAGCGTGCCGTCACCGATCATGGCCGCGAGCTCCGGGAAGGTCTTGAACTCGACGCCGGTGAGCATCGGCTCGAAGGGATCGTCATCGCGGTCAGGTGTGACCGAGAGGTCGACCGTGCCCCAGGAGTTGAAGGTCATGTGCGGCGAAAGAGCAGTGTTGTCGCAGGTCCAAGCCAGGAACTCCTGGCGGGTGACCTTGGACTTCGTCTCCTCCTCAGCCTCGCGGGTCGCCGTCTCGCTGGCCGACTCGTCGAGCCGGCCGTAGCCGCGCGGCAGCTCCCAGGATGGCCGACCCAGCGCCGCGATGTCGATGACGCCGGCCGCGTAGTCGGCCTTCCACTGCGCCGACGACTTGGTCGTCTGGTTGCGCAGGCGCTGCTGGACGCCGATGCGACCCTCAGTGTCGATGGGCAGGAAGAGGCCGCCGCCGGGCTCAGCCCGGAGCATACCGTCGAACATGAAGGCTCCTTCGTCGCTCAGGTTGGCGATGTGGATGACGCGACCGAACTTACCGTTGCTACCGCTCTCGAAGGCGAAAGCGCCATCGCCGGGGCCCCAGGCGGGACTCTCGACGGGCTGACCCTTCGGGTTGGTGGTGGGGAAGTTCAGGTCAGTGATCAATGCAAGGGACATATTGTGACTCTGGCCCGCGACGGGGCACCGTCACGACTTTCTGCCTAGAGCAGAACTTGTCGCGCGACGCGCAATCCCGGCCTAGAGCCGAGCGGAAAAGCTACTCGTTGAAACAGTCGCTGTGTTCAAATTCCCAGAGAGCGGTTTTGGAGGTGTTCTCCTGGCAGGCGGTGCGTCGTTGTGCGCGATCGATCATTTCAGACCAATCAAGCGCTACGATTTTATTCGCCTCGTTGACTTTGCTGGGAATTGGCAGCGCCGTAGTTGCTTCCAAATAATAATAGGGGCAGATATCTTCCTTGGCTCCAGTGTCCTCGTAGTTGTCGCCCAGAGGTACCGGAGCAAACGGCGTCAGGCTGTCAATAAACTCTTGCCCAAGTTTCCGAACAAGGACATCGCGTACCTGCTCAGCTGGACTGACTTGCGCTAGTCTGGGATTGACCCAGCCTCTGGGTACCTCGGTCATCCAACGCCCGATAAGCGGCCGGTGACTGTAGGTAAAGAGGAATTTGCCGTTGACCTTGACGAGGCAAGCAAGCATCGGCCGAGTACTGATCCGGCCAGCCAGCACACCTGGTTTAGCACCCTCGCCGACATCGGGAAAGATGACCGAGTAGAGGACGTAGATGACGTGGGTTTGGACTTTGTCAACGACTTCGAAGATGCCTGTGATCTCGGTTTCGTTTTTCTCCCTGTGTTTGCCGAGTCGTTTAATGTGATCCCAGAGAGCCAGACCGTAGCGCTGACGCACACGGTTAATGGTTTCCAAAGTGCTTTTGCGGGATCCGGGTGAAGTTGTCATGCGCTCACCATAGCCTTCCCAGCCTAGAGCTGAGCAAAGGTGTTGTGATGGGCTCAGTAAATCCTCTCAACCTAGAGAAGAGCTAGGATTTATCTGAGTGCACGTCCTGTGAAGGAACAGGGGATAACCTTAGATGAATCGATTCAAAAAGTCAATGAAAATCGTTGTAAACCCTACAGTTCTTGACAACCACCCAATATCTGCTAGACTGATTTTCTTAGCACATTCCACCTGAGAAGAACATCCAGCTCAAAAAGCCAAAAAAAGATGATTTTCTCAGGTAAACCCAACCAAACA
>JBDRDZ010000047.1:0-11934 GCA_043820165.1 Patescibacteria group bacterium | reverse complement strand
ATCGATAAGGAACACAGTACTAATCCGGGTCCATTTTTCATTATTGGCAATCAATATGAAGGCCAACCGGGCATGGCTGGTGATGTGCCAAATGGTGATTTGTCTCTTATGCCACCAATTGGTATGCTAGCTGATGTTGCCCCAACGCTCTTAAAAATACTGGGCGTTCCACAGCCGGAAGAGATGAGCGGTACACCGTTGATTGAATAATATTCACAAGCAATAGCACTTTCGTGCTATAATGTACACATTAGTATTAATATCATATGTCAAAAAAAGATTGCGCTTTCCGCAGCGATGTCATTTTTCCGCTCATTTGTATTTTTATATTGAGTTTAATTGCTTTTACTGTGGTGCTTTGTTTTAATATCAAGAACCAGCAGCGCGTTATGGAACTACAGGAATTGATTATAGGGCTTGACGAAACGATCGTTGATGGTCGATAGGTTAATCAATTTATATGATACTGAAAGATCAATTCGGCAATTATCGAAGTGACGTCTTGATTGCTTTGGTGGCGATCATGCTTGTCAGCCTGGTGGCTTTTGTAACTGTTTTGTCTTTTAGTCTAAGACGCGCTCAAGAAACTATGGAGTTGCAAGAATTGGTTGAGGGATTAGAAGGCGAGATTGAAATAACCAACGGAAAAAATTTACCATAATAATATGTCAGATTCACCCATGTCTGGGGGAGACTTTCCGACTGGAGTTTCCACATCCAGTCGCAATAAGTCATGGATAATTATCGGAGTGATTTTTATCATTTTATTTTTAGTTGTCGGAGCAGCAGCGGCTTATTTTGCTTTGTCGTTGCGATCAACAAGTTCTGATTTGGCCCGTCAAGAAGCTGAGAATCAGATACTTCAGTCTGAAATTGATGCAGCAGCAGAAGAGGCAGCTGCTGAGGAAGAAGCAATGGAAAAAAAAGACGCAGTTGAAGAAGCGACTACTATCGATCCATTGATAATTGCTTCGGGTCCAGAAATTGGCAGCTGGTCTCTTATTTATACAGAGGGATGGCACATTGCCACGACAATTGGACAGGCAACAGATTTAATTGGTGCCAATGTTGAACATGTTTTCAATAACGGGCCGATTAATTTCATGCCTCGTGGCGGTCGGATTGCGGGAAGAATGTCAGTAGAAGATATCGTTTTGAATGAGGGTGTTACTATCGATGATCTGATTGATAGTGCTATTAACCTTCAAAATGTTGTCAAAGAAACGTACACAAATCCAAACGGAATTGTCATGACAAAGGTATCGGGAATTTTTACTGCCTTTGAACAAGAGCGGGTAGTTTCAGATTATTACTTTGAAATAACGCCTGGACGTGTTATTAGAATCCTGACAGAGCCGGGTTATGAAGATATTGAAGTTTTAAACGGTATGGTTGATACGATTTCCAAAGTAGAATAGTAATTGAGATTATAAAAGCGTCTGCGGGCGCTTTTTTGTTTCATAAACTCTTTTTTTCAGGTAAAATAGTGTCATGCCGCAGTTTGATCACAAAATCGCAAAGCAAATTTTTGAAATGGGCCAGTCTCAAGTCAAATTTTGGGTATTTATTTCAAAATTTGGTTTGTATATATTCCTAGCCACTCTTATATTGATTGCTTTTTTGATTAACGCAAATGGCGCAGTTGTGTTTTGGTTAATACCACCTGCTAGTGCTTTTTTTATAACTTTTGTGGTGCGCTATGTGGTACGTCGACCCAGACCAAAATTTGCTGGTAACGAGTACGTGCCTTTATTGAAAAAATGGTCATTTCCATCAGCACACGCCGGGGTTGCTTATGCCTTTGCGACGACCTTATCGTTGATCGTTTTCGAGGTTGATTTTGTTATTGGGATAGTTTGCGCCATGGTCTTTTTTCTTATGGCGAACCTTATTTCACTATCAAGATTAGCTCTTGGAGTCCATTATTTCTCCGATGTTTTGGCCGGTGCCTTGATTGGGATGGTGATCTCAGTTATGTTGATATCAATATGAAAGCAATTATCTTAGCCGGAGGAGTCGGAACTAGGCTTTGGCCAATGAGTCGATCAGCTCGGCCAAAACAGTTTTTTGATGTTATCAGTGAAGAGCCACTAATCAAAGACACCTATCGGCGATTATTACGAAAATTTCCAGCTGAAAAAATATATTTTTCAATTTCACCGGCATTCGATAAGTTAATTCATGAACATTTCCCAGAGGTACCAGATGATCGTATCTTAATCGAACCGGATAAACGCGATACTGGTCCTGCTATGGGTTACGTCGCTGCACTTCTAGAATTGACCGATCCAGATGAATCAATTGTCTTTATCCCAGCTGATCATTATATTAACGATGAAGAATTGTTTTTACAGTGTTTAGAAATTGGTGATCGTTTAATACAGGAAACTGGTAAGATGTTAGATATCGCAATCACGCCGACTTTCCCCAGCACGATTTTAGGCTATACGAAAATTGGTCAGCAATTTCAAAAAAATGATGGTATTGAGGTATTTATTTTTGCCGGACACAAAGAAAAACCATCGTACGAGGTTGCAAAATCGTACGTTGAATCTGGTGAATATCTTTGGCACGCAAATTATTATATGTGGACGCCACGGCAATTTATGGAAGCGTATGATAAGTATGCGCCGGAAATGGGTCAGCTGTTTCGAGAGATTCAAAAAGCGGTTAAGGAAGATCGGTCCAAGGAAGTGGCCGGGTTGTACGGCCAACTAGAAAAGATCTCGATTGATTATGCAGTGACGGAAAAAATGGATCCAGCCGACGTTTTGATTATTCGCGGTGATTTTGGCTGGAGTGATATCGGCGCTTGGGATACGTTGCATGATCGACTGTCAGAAGACAATGATAATGTCACTAAGGGACAATGCGTGACTATCAACACGACTGGATCATTGATTTATGGTCCGGAAAATAAAATCATCGCTGTATCGGGCATGACAGACGTCGTCATCGTTGATACTGGCGACGCCCTTCTAATCTGTCCAAAAGCAGAGGCTCAAACTGTTAAAGAAATTGTGAAGCTTCTCGAAGACGCTGGCCATCAAGATTTTCTATGAAGATATTAAAAGGAATTTTTTCTTGCTTAGTCATATTTATTGTTATTGCTTTGGTTGCTGCTGGAGTAATTGTTTGGCAGTCATATCGTTTTTGGTTACAAGCTCCAAATAACGAAGAGGTTGTTATTAATGTTGAAGAAGGCTCATCCTTACGTCAGATTGCGAAGAAACTTAAAGATGAGAAGGCTATCGCTGACGTTTTTTGGTTTAAAATATACACAAAACTTGATGGTAGTAGTCGTAACTTTAAAGCCGGAACTTTTAGCGTCCCGGCAGGTCAAAGTTATGCCTTGATTGTTGATCAAATGACCGAGGGTGAAGCTGGGGAAGTAACGGTTACAATTCCCGAAGGTTATACTCTGGATCAGATTGGTGATCTCATGATCAAGAATTTTGAAATTACTCAGGAAGATTGGGATTTGTGGACCGGATCTGAATCACCGCTCGAAAGTCATGAATTTATTGCCCAGGCTAAGCCTGATGATGTTGATTTGGAAGGCTATTTATTCCCTGATACTTATCGGTTTTTTAATGATGCAACAGCCGAAGATATTGTGGCCACACTGGTTGATCAGATGCAGAAAAAATATGACAGTTTAGGGATTGTTCGGCAGGATGTCGCTTCGTCGGCTTTTGTTTCGAATCAACACGATGTTTTAACTTTGGCATCAATCGTTCAGCGCGAAGTCCTTGACCCTGATGAAATGGCTAACGTGGCTGATATTTTCTTAAAGCGTCTTGATATCGGCATGGCGTTGCAAGCAGATTCAACGGTCAACTATGTGACCGGAAAGGACACGCCGGCCATTTCCCTTGAAGACCGAGATATCGAATCAGCGTATAATACATATCAGTATCCTGGTTTGCCGCCGGGCCCGATCAGTAATCCTGGTTTAGATGCGATTAAGGCCGTTTTTAATCCATTGTCAAATCCCTATTATTACTTTTTAACCACTTCAGAAGGTGAAGTTTTTTACGCTCAAACACATGACGAACACGTGGCCAATAAAAATAAGCATCTTCGCTAGCGTCATTTTTTTCGCTGGCCTAATGCCGTATCAGGTTTCTGCCCAACTATGGAGCATTGATTCTTTCGATGCAGTGATCGAGGTACACGAAAATGCAAGTTTGACTGTTGAAGAAACAATCACGACTAACTTTGATATTGATAAGCATGGTATTTTTCGTGAGATTCCCGTTGTTTATCGCGACGGATTAAATAATCGAGTTCGGATCGATTTAAAAGTGGTATCAGTGGCTCGTGATGGTCAGCCTGAGCAATATCTGGTTTCAGTCAGTGGTTCAAATAAGGTGATCCAAATTGGGGATCCATTAACAACGATCACTGGGGAACATGTATATACAATTGAATATACTGTCAAACAAGCGATTCTATATTTTGAAGATCATGATGAACTTTATTGGAATGTGACCGGTACAATAGAGGATTCTGAGGTTTTGATTCCAAACTCTACCGCTGTTGTGACTTTACCAGAGGGCACCGAACCGACTAACTCGGATTGTTATACTGGATACTTTGGTTCAAATGATCAAAATTGCGGTATTGCAACAGAGGGGAACGTTGTTGGCTTTGCTGCAGAAGATTTTTTAACTATCGCCGTTGGCTTTCCAAAAGGCGTAGTTTATGAACCGACTGGTTTTGAACGCTTCGTTCTTTTTTTGAAAGCCAATATACTCGCCGTCGTGCCGATATTCATCATCATCGCTGTTTTTTTTCTTTGGTGGTATCTAGGTCGTGATCCCAAGATGCATAAAGTCGTTATTGCTGAGTATGAACCGCCAGAAGGTTTGTGGCCGGCTTATGCTGGTTTTATGACCAAAGGATCAGTAACGAAGTGGCAGATTGCCTCGATGGTTGTTCAGATGGCGGTTAAAGGTTATCTAAAATTTAAAGTTGAGGAAAACGGAAAAACAATTTTTGGCAAACCAAGACTCAAAACAACTTTGATTAAACTTAAAGGAGCCGATGGTCTGGATGATATTCACACTCAACTTTTTGAAGCGATCTTTAAAAAACGTGATGAAATTGAGGTTTCAAAACTCAAAGGTAAAATTTCAACACAAGTGATGCAAAAGGTGACCAGTGGTATCCGAAAGAAACTTGAAAAAGATGGTTATTATACCAAGAGCGGTTTTATACTAAGAGCAATATTGTTTGCGTTGACTGGTATCATGGGTTACTTTTCAATTTTCTTTGGCATCGCTATGGGGGCAGTAACTGGCGTTGCCTTCTTTATCGCGACGGTTGTAGTTGCTGTTTTCGCTTTTCTGATGCCAAAAATGACAGTTAAGGGAGTAAAACTATTGCGTCAAGTTCTTGGTTTTAAACTATTCATGCATACTGCTGAGCGTTACCGATCAGAGTGGCAAGAGAAAGATAATATCTTCGCTGATTATTTGCCATACGCCATTGCTTTTCATGACGTTGATCGTTGGGCAAAAACTTTCGAAGGACTTGAACAAAAAAATCCAGATTGGTATGACAGTCGGATGCCATTTACGAACACTGCTGTTTTTGCCAGTAACTTGACCAGCGTGACCAATTCGTTCTCAGCTGCCGCATCGCCGCAGCGGACTGGTGCTTCAACCGGCTCGAGCGGACTTTCTGGCGGTGGTTTTTCTGGCGGTGGTTTTGGCGGCGGCGGCACAGGCAGCTGGTAAGGTATCTGTTAAATCTTATTTTCAATCCTGGATAGTTGTGCTAGACTAACCTTAGTAAATAATATTATTATGGCTGACGTATTAATCGTAGAGGATGATAAATTTTTATCAAAGATCTACGCAACAAAACTAAAAAAAGAAGGCATCGATGTGGAAATGGCTTTTGATGGTGAACAAGGGCTGTCAAAAATGCGAGCTAATAAGCCAAAGTTAGTATTGCTTGATTTAATCATGCCTAAAGTTGACGGTTTTAAGGTCTTGGAAGACATGAAGAAAGACGCGCGTTTAAAAAAAATACCGGTGGTGGTTTTAACTAACTTAGGTCAGGAAGTAGATGAAAAGCGCTGTAAAGAATTTGGCGTGGAAGAATTTATTGTCAAAGCTGATGCCTCGATTCAAGAAGTAATGCTAAAAATAAAAGGCTATTTAAAGTAGAAAAAGATAAATAAATCCAGTGTTTCAATTGGATTTTTTTTATTTCTGTGGATAAAACACCTCTTTGGATGTCAGATGTTTACATAAAATAAAGTTTTGACGTATTTTTATTGCGAAATATGATATAATTTGTTTACCGTGGCACTAACAAAAGAACAATTATACGAGGCACTTGTTGACGGAGGGGTAGTTAGTAAGGAGGATTTTAAAGCAGCGGCAGCGTCTCGAGATGTTAAGCGGCGAGGAATCGACGGCGTCCTTATTTCGCGTGGCAAAATTACAGATGAACAGGCTGGACAAATGGTGGCCAACTGGATGGGTGTACCCTTTATTAATCTTCGACAGCAGGAGATAACAAATGAGGCGCTTAAACTAATACCAGAGTCATTTGCCAGAACACAGCTAATACTGCCAGTCGCAAAACGTGAAAATGTAATTAAAATCGCGACGACTGATCCTCAAAATGTTTTTCTTCGGGCTCTACTTGAAAAGTATCTGCGTGAGGAGATTAATCTTGTTTATGCGACGTCGCAGGATATTGAAGATAGTTTATTTTTGTTCCAAAAAGAACCGTCACTAGTAATTAAATCCATCCTTGAATATGTTAAAGGCAGCGAGGAAGAGGAATCAAAAATCATTGATTTAGTTAATTCATTTTTCGAGTTAGCGTATCAAGGGCGAGCTTCTGATGTTCATATTGAACCAGAGGATGATTACGTGGTTATTCGTTTTCGAGTTGACGGCATGTTGCACGATATTTCGGAAATACCAAAAGAATTTCATGACTCGATTATTTCTCGATTAAAAGTTTTGGCGCGCTTAGCTATCGATGAACACCGGGCTGCCCAGGATGGAAAAATTCGCTATCGCAGTACTTGGGGAGAGTTTGTTGAAATTCGTTTGTCGATTGTACCGACGACACATGGTGAAAAGGCAGTAATGCGATTGCTTTCAGCAAAAGCTCGTGAATATAATTTATCTGATTTAGGATTAAGCGATCGTGATTTAGTTATTTTTCAGCAGGCCATAAAGAAGCCTTGGGGTATGATTCTAGTAACCGGACCAACTGGTTCGGGAAAAACGACTACCTTGTACGCGGCACTGAAAGTGCTAAATAAACGCAACGTCAATATTTCTACGATTGAGGACCCTGTTGAGTATGACATCGAGGGCATCAATCAGATTCAAGTAAATCCAAAGACTAGTCTGACTTTTGCCAAGGGATTGCGTTCGGTTGTGCGTCAGGATCCTGATATTATTATGGTTGGCGAAATCCGAGATGGTGAAACAGCTGATATTTCTGTTAATGCTGCAATGACCGGTCACTTGGTTTTATCCACGCTACACACTAACGATGCTGCAACAGCCTTTCCTAGAATTCAGGACATGGGAGTCGAAGATTTTCTAATCGCTTCTACGGTTGTCTCGGTTATTGCTCAACGTTTGGTGCGAAGAATTTGTTTGCGCTGTATACAAAGCGAACCAGCGACAAAACAGGAGTTAGTAGCCATAAAGAAATCGGAGAAATTAGAAAAATACTTTAAAGAAATAACCGGCAAAAAGACTTTAAACAATTTACGACTATTTCACGGTGCTGGTTGCAAGGTTTGCAACGGAACTGGATATTTAGGTCGAACGGGGATTTTTGAAATTCTATCAGTGAGCGATTCTGTCCGTGAAGCCTTAATGGCTGATCATAATGCCGATGAAATTCATGATATTGCTATTAAAGAAGGTATGAAATCCATGCTTTATGATGGTGTTGAAAAAGTATCTCTAGGTTTAACCACACTGTCAGAAGTCATGCGTGTTACTCAAGAATAATTTTTTATGGAGGACTTAAAAAAACTTGTTACGCTCGCAATTAAAAAAGGCGCATCTGATATTCATCTGGTTGCCGGAGCCTTTCCTTATTTGCGTATTCACGGACGGCTTTATCCGGTGAAAAAACCAATTTTGACTCAAGCGGCAGTACAAAAAATTTCAGATGCTATTTGCGAGCCGCGTCAAAAAGATCTTTTAGAAGCGGTCGGAGATGTTGATGTTGGAATCATGATTGGCAACACCTCACTTCGTGTCAACATTCATCATCAAATAAATGGTTTTGGTATTGCCATTAGAGTTGTTCCAGAGAAGATTCCAAGTCCGGAAGAATTGGGCTTGTCAGAAGATTTAGTCGAAGCTGCCATTTCGCACGATGGCTTTGTTGTAATTTCCGGTGCAGCTGGCAGCGGTAAATCAACTACTTTGGCCTCGTTGGTTGATCTTATAAATAAAACTACACAAAGCCACATTATTACTTTAGAAGATCCTATCGAATATCGTTTTTCACATGAAAAAAGTTTAATCGAACAACGACAATTAGGTTTGCATTTTCCTTCTTTTCAAGAAGGACTACGTCACGTTTTGCGACAAGATCCAAATGTTATCGTCGTTGGCGAAATGCGTGACCCTGAAACAATTGAATTAGCTTTAACAGCAGCTGAAACCGGACATCTGGTCTTTTCAACCCTACATTCACCAAACGCATACGAAGTTGTTGAACGTATGGTTGGCGTTTTTGAAGGAAATCGACAGCAGCAGATTTTAACTCAACTTTCAGCAACACTGCGTGTTGTTATTGCTCAAAAATTATTACCAGGTAAAGAAGGCGGCAGAGTTGCAGCTAGGGAAGTTATGATTACTAATAGTGCAGTTCGAAACGCTATTCGCCAAAATAATTTAGGCACGCTTAAATCGGCAATTCAAACTGGCAAGAGATACGGTATGGTTTCTATGGATATCGCACTCGAGCAATTAACAAGGGAAGGTAAGATTTAAATATGGCCAAGAAAAAAGCAGTAACAAAGACTGCCGAGACTACAAAAAAGATTAAAACACCGTGGTATAAAACTGACCTGACCCTCGGTAGAGTTCCAACAGTTGACATTGTTCTCATGGCTAAACATCTTTCTGTAATGTTGGATGCCGGAGTGACTGTACCAGAAGCTCTCGATGTTTTAGTTAATCAGTCAACTGGAACATTGAAACGAGTGATGCGTCGGATTGCAAAACGAGTTGATAGCGGAGATGCCTTAGCTGAAGCCTTAGCCGCTGAACCAAAAGTGTTTAGTCCGGTTTTTGTTAGTGCAGTATTGATTGGTGAAAATTCGGGGACTTTAGGGGAAAACTTAACTCGACTGTCAACACAGATGGAAAAAGATTTGACTGTTCGTCGCAATATTCAGGCAGCCATGGTTTATCCCATTGTCGTTATGACGATCACATTGGTTCTTGGTTTTGCAGTAGCGACCTTTGTACTACCACAACTGGTTACAGTTTTTCGATCTTTACGAGTGGAACTGCCGCTTTCAACAAGGATTTTAATGTGGATCGCTGAGATTTTTGGCGATTACGGAACTTGGATTACTTTTGGAACGTTCGGTCTTATTGTCTTCATGCTTTGGTTTGTTCGTCAACCATTTATGCGACCGATCGTGCATCGGTTCGTATTGCGAATCCCGCTTTTTGGCGGTTTTGTACATGATATTAACCGTGCCAGGTTCTGCCGCACACTCGGTACTTTGCTTGAAAGCGGCACACCGATTGAAGAAAGTTTGCAGATTGCCTCAGACGCGACATCAAACGTAGTTTATAAACGATCAGTTATGCAGATGAAAAAAGAAGTTGCCTCGGGAGAAAACTTTTTTGAGCTTATTCGTAAGCATCCATACTTATATCCACCAATTGTTCAAAGAATGGTCGCCGTTGGTGAACGTTCTGGTAGCCTGGGAGATACTTTGAATTATTTGGCTAGTTTCTATGAAGAACGAGTTGAGATTACGGCAAAAAATATTTCATCTTTAGTCGAACCAATCATGCTGGTATTTATCGGTGGTATGGTTGCCATGCTAGCGATTGCTATCTTAACTCCGATTTATTCAATTTTAGGCGGAGTCAAAGCGTAATAGCTATGAATAAAAAAGGTTTCACTTTAGTTGAGATAATGGTCGTTTTGGCCATTTTGATCGTTATGGTTTTGATTGTTGGAGCTTTCACATCTGTAGGTACTGATAAAGGAGATTTACTCGATGGTGCTACTGAAGTTAAAGATTTGATCCGTCGTGCTGAATGGCAATCAATGCACGGTAAAAACGATGATAATTGGAGTGTCCATCTTGAAACAACCAAGGCGGTACTTTTTAAAGGGATTTCATATAATGCAAGTGATCCGGATAATTACGAAGTAGAAATACCGAACAGTATTGAAATTTCATCGATTAGTTTAACCGGCGGTGGCAGTGATGTTATTTTTGATGACGAATTTGGCAACACCTCAACCGACGGTTTATTGACCATTAGTAGTACTAATATTTCTGACACAAGAACCATCAACATTAATAGCGTCGGCATGATTGATTTAGACTAATTTTATGCTTCATCGTTTGTATAAAATCACAAAAAATAAACGAGGACAAACTATAGCTGAAGCAATTTTAGCTATGGCTGTTTTTGCTATAGTGGGCGCAAGTGTCGCTTTGGTTATTATTGACGCCTTGACTGATGTTCGTTACGGCAGTGAATTAAATGAAGCGACTTATTTAGTTAACGAAGGTCTGGATGCTACTCGAAGCATTCGTGATAATAAATGGCTTGATTTAACGAACGGTACTCATGGCTTGCAAACTACTTCAGGATATTGGGAGTTTAGCGGTACAAGTGAAACAATAGGTGATTATACTCGTACCGTGACGGTGGAAACAGTCGATCGTGACACAGGTTTTAGTATCATTAGTAGTGGAACTAGAGATCCGCGGACAAAGAAAGTTACGGTCGAAGTTTCCTGGGACTTAACTACTGGCGATACAAAGACGATGAATGCCGTTGCTTATTTGATGGACTGGAATGTTTATGACTGGTGGCAAAAGAGCGATACAGATTTTGCCGCTGGTACGCTTTCAAACGTCACTATTGCCGGCAGTGGCGACACAGCGACAATTGAATTAGCGACTTCAGGTGGCGGTCCTGGTGGCGCCGACATTTGGACACCTGGCGGTGGCAGTACCGTAATCCATGATACAGACACTGATTTTGCGCCAGGCACTTTTAGTAATACAGTCATTTCTGGCACCGGTACGAACGCGGAGATTGTTCTTGATTCCAACACTCGATGGACAACGTATGTTTCCCGGGGCAATGATATTGACGAGCTTTACGATATCGACATTCAGGACGTCAGTACTGGCTGGGCAGTTGGTCGTGGTGGCTTTATCGTTCGTGAAGTTGGTAACGCCTGGTATAAAGTCAATTCTCCAGTTGCAGTTGATTTGGGTGGCGTTTTTATGGTTGATAACGCAACCGAAGGCTGGGCTTGTGGTAAGGGCGGAGTCATGTTGCGTTGGGACGGTGTTACCTGGTTTGAAGTCTCTAGCCCTACAGGTAGGAATCTGAATCATATGGACGGCTCGTCATCAACTGACGCTTGGGCGGTGGGAGCCAACGGTGAAATTATCCATTACGACGGTGGTAACTGGACGGTCGTTTCATCGCCGACCGGATCAGAATTAAATGCAGTTCATGCATATTCCAGCTCTTTTGCCGTCGCCGTTGGTAAAAGCGGCGTGATTTTGCATTATAACGGTAGCAGCTGGTCAACGGTCACGTCGCCAGTATCAACAGATTTGCTGGGCGTTCATGCTGTCAGTCCGACTGATATTTGGGCAGTCGGTATCAACGGTGTCATCATTCATTATGACGGAGTCTCTTGGTCGAGTGT
>JBDRDZ010000046.1:0-6100 GCA_043820165.1 Patescibacteria group bacterium | reverse complement strand
GACCCGCTCGTTATCCGCGATGAATACTTTTTATCACTTCACCCAGGTGAAGCCGGAGATCATAACGCTTTTGCTAAAATGCCCTGCCCAACTCAAGCCGAACTCGAGGCCGGAGTAGAATATTATATTACCGCCTATTATAAACCAGCCTATGGTATTCCCGTTTCCGGCTTTGCTTCGTTCGAATGCAACGTTGGTATGCAGTGTGCTTGCCCGCAGGGCAAAGGAAAGGCCAAAACTTGTTCCTGGCAAAGTGATGATCCATACACCTGGGTGCCATGCAATTCGTTTCCTGAAAACGTACAGTATTGCGATAAAACTACTTCAATGAAGAAAGGTGTCTCCACTGTGCCCGTGACAGCCTATCGCACTGCCGCAATCTTGCCCGAATGTCTGCCTTTTGGAACGCGTTTCAAAATCTTTGGCTCGTCGAACTCACAAGCGAATTCCGCTGTTTGGGAAGCTTTAGATACTGGTGACCCGAAAGTCATCGGCGGTCGGCGGGTAGACCTCTTTGTCGGCGAAGGGCAATCTGCTTATGAAGCAGCCACTAAAACCTACGGCATTGTAACGCTGGTAGTTTGTCCTGATAATGATCCGTCGAAATGCCCATCAGCACCACCCGGCGGTGTTAGCGAGGAAGAATAACCTGATTATGCTCCATTGTTCAAACTGCGACACACAATACATGAAATGGCAGGGACGATGTGGGGAATGTGGCAAATGGGGTACAATTGTCGAAGAAGCCCCTTCCCCACAAAGTTTAACCAGCCAAAAAAAAGAGGCGCCACCAGCGCCTATTCTTGACCTTGCAAATGCTCAGGCAAAATCAGCCAAGCGCGTGCCCTCGAATATTTCTGAACTTGATCGCGTTCTTTCTGGTGGTCTGGTCGCCGGTTCAGTGACTCTGCTAGCCGGAGAACCAGGTATTGGAAAATCAACTTTGGTAGCCCAAATCGCTGATGCTTTTCGTGGTCAGTCAGGCGGTACTTATTATGTTTCTGGCGAGGAATCTGAAGGTCAAGTTTTGATGCGTCTTCAAAGGCTGGGCATCAATCCGGATAAAATCGCTTTTTCGAACACGGTTGACATTGGTTCCGTGATTTCGGCAGCGAATAAACAAAAACCATCAGTACTTTTTATTGACTCAATTCAAACGATGATTGCTCAGGATGTTGATGCCCTGCCCGGCACACCAACTGCAGTACGAGCAGCTACCTCACAATTGATCGGCTTTGCCAAAGCTTCAAACACGCCGGTAATTCTTATCGGACAGGTCACAAAGGAAGGTTCGGTTGCCGGGCCAAAGACACTTGAGCACTTGGTTGATACTCTGCTGACGCTGGAGGGTGACAAAACAACTCAGTATCGAATGTTGCGAGCTGGTAAAAATCGTTTTGGTAGCACAGATGAAGTTGGTATTTTTGAGATGACTGAGCGAGGCATGGAAGCGGTTGCTAATCCCTCAGCAAGATTTCTGGAGGAAAAATCAGATGCGCCCGGATCAGTGATTACTTGCATCATGGAAGGCACGCGACCGATTTTGGTTGAAGTTCAGGCTTTGGTGGAAAAAAGTATTTTTGCCAATCCGGTACGACGAACGTCTGGTTTTGACGCGTCGCGACTGCAAATGTTATTGGCTATCATCAGTAAGCGTGCTGGTCTACCAGTTGGCGGACACGACGTTTACGTTAACGTCGTCGGCGGTATTAAAATAAAGGAAACAGCCGTTGATTTAGCTGTTTGCGCGGCCGTCATGTCCTCACTCAAAGATAAAGTCCTACCAAAAGATACAGTAATCTTTGGCGAACTTGGCCTTGGTGGCGAAGTACGGTCTGTGCCGTTTTTGGATCGTCGATTAAAAGAAGCCGAACGACTTGGGTTGAAAAATAGCCTGACGCCAAAAAACACTAAAAAAATCAACGACGTATTATAAACGACATGGACAATGCGGACAGCATAAATGCTGTCCCTACTCGAAATGAATTTCCTCAACGTACGCCTCAATGCGGCGTTTTAATTTTGGCCAAGTAATGAAATCAGGGTCCTCATCAAGATATTGTTTAGCGTCATCTTTAGCTAAAGAGATCAAATCGCGATCAGCATATGTACCGAGTTTAAACTGTTCGAAGCCCGACTGTTCTGTTCCGAAAATGTTACCCGGTCCACGTAACTCAAGATCTTTATCAGCCAACTCAAAACCGTTTTGCGACCGCACCACAGCCATCAAGCGTGATCGTGCCAAATCACTCAAATCACCGGTCGGATGCAAATAACAATAACTTTGATGCTCTCCCCGACCGACACGACCACGCAACTGATGCAACTGCGCCAGACCGAAACGCTCAGCGCCTTCGATAAACATAACAGTGGCATTCGGGATATCAACGCCGACTTCAATGACGGTAGTGGAAATAACCATATTGAGCTCGCCAGCCACAAATTGTGACATGATTTTATCTTTTTCATCAGTTTTGAGTTTACCGTGCAACATGCCAATTTTATATTTACCAAACGGTCCTTTTTTAAAAGCATCAAATATTTCGTTGACTGAATTAACACCCAAAGCATCTGACTCCTCAATAAGAGGACAGACCACGAAAACTTGCCGGCCGTCGTTCATTTCTTGACGCATCTTTTCGTAAAAAGGCTGTTCACGATTAGGCTCAACTAAGTGCGTAATGATATCTTTGCGACCAGCCGGATACTCATTCAAGATTGAACGATCAAGATCACCGTAGAGCACAAGAGCGAGCGAGCGTGGAATCGGTGTAGCGGTCATGGAAAGCAGATGCGGAATGCCATCTTGATCCTCTTCACGATCTTTCAGGGCTTTGCGCTGTTTGACTCCAAACCGATGTTGTTCGTCCACAACAATCAAACCTAATCGATTGAAAAGCACATCTTGAGAAAGCAACGCGTGTGTTCCGATGACTAGATCAATTTTACCGTTTGAAAGTGCATCAAGCATTTGCTTCTTGGTGACCTCTTTTTCGCCAACGCGTCGTTTGGTACGAGTAAAAACAGCTACAGAAATACGGTCACCAAACATTTTATGCAAACCGTTTGCATGTTGATCGGCTAAAATCTCTGTTGGCGCCAAGATAGCTGTTTGCCAACCGGACGCCGCAGCGTTAATCGCGGCCAGCGCAGCTACGATCGTTTTGCCAGTACCAACGTCACCTTCGAGCAGACGATTCATCGGCTCCTCGCGCTCCATATCCTGAATGATAGCCCAAAGAGATTTACGCTGGACATCGGTCAGTATAAACGGCAATTTTTTGATCACCTCTTTAAGAATATCCTCACGGAACGGAACTTTTGAAGCTTTTTGATTTTGTAATTCGCGTCGTGCTTTACCGTGAAGTAGTTGGTGCAGGAAAAATTCATCGTATTTCAAGCGGCGCAAAGCTCGTTCGAGCTCTTCGTTTGAATTTGGATAATGCATGATTGAAATCGCATCATGCAGTCCAGAAAATTTTTCGCGATCAATGATTTCTTCTGGTAACCAGTCCTCCACTTCATCGATTTTTAATAATGCCGCTTCAACCACGGTACGGCGTGCCTTTTGCGTCAGGGCACCAGTTAGGCGATAAATTGGCACGATCCGACCGGTATGTTTAGTCGCTTTTTGTTTGGAAACAACCTCGTATATCGGATTGACAAGTGAGAGCCCGTATTTGTCATCAACCTTACCTGATAGTGAAACAACGCTGCCTGGTTTGAGCATTTTAGTCAGAAAACCTTGATGAAACCAGATCGCCTTAATACTGCCCGTGCCGTCCTCGATTAAAGCCTCGGTAATAGTCATGCGACGATTTCGACTAGCTCGACGATTATCAATCATGGTAATTGCGCCGCGAATCGTTACTTTTTGCCCAGCTTGAACTTTATCAATGGTAAGTTGATTGGATAAATCATCATAACGAAACGGAAAAGCAAAAAGCGCGTCATTAAGCGTTTTCAGCCCCAAACGCGTAAAATCACGAGCCTTAACTGCCCCAACCCCTTTGACGTATCTGATTTCTTGATCAAGCGAAACGACCATAATATTCTAGTGTAGCAGACTCAGGGAAAATGTAAAAAATTTCCTGCAAGAAAAGATCACCCACGAAGGTGATCTTTTTAATCATTCTCTGATCCAGCTGATCCTTTTTTCAATCTTTTTTCGTATTTTACCAAAGTTCTTTTTAGCGTATCCTCAAGATCAACTTTATAATAATTTGCAACTGAAGCTAGTGAGTACAGAACATCGCCCAATTCAAGCTCTATTTCTTCACGATATTTTTCTGGTTTACGGCCGTAATCAGTCATCTTCAATACTTCTTTAGCTACTTCGCCAACTTCCGACACTAGATCCAACATTCGATGCTCTGGTGGACTAATTAAACCATATTTTTTCTCAAACTTTTTTACTTGTTCTTGTAGCTTTTTCATAAAATATTTTATAAAAAAAATGGTGCACCCGGCACGGCTCGAACGTACGACCTCCAGCTCCGCAAGCTGGCGCTCTATCCAACTGAGCTACGGGTGCATCTTTGTTCAACGTCCAAAAATGACGTTATTAGCTACAACTTATACACCCGTCGGACCATATCTGTCAAATGCTCGCTCTCGCGCTCTAGGTTTTCAAAAATGAATTGTTGCAAGTATTCTCGAACAGCATTAGGATCCACATCTTCCAAAGGGATCGCTACAAGCGGTTTAAACATACTTGTAAAATCAACATAAAGCAGTTTTACTGCCGGTGGCTCATAAACAATGGCGAAGTCTTTTAAATCTTGATATGGATAAAACTCATCACCTAAAACAATGCCTAAAGTGGTAATATGAACCATGATTCTGTCAGGATGACGTAAACTATTAACAAATAAAATTACGCCCATGATGAGAATAATGATGGCAAAAAGAAAATTTTCAGTATAAACAGCGTAAACTATCAAGGAAACACCAATGATACTCACCATAATATACCAAAAACGCGATCTCTCGTGCGGTGGGAACTCCCAAGTCTCCCAAGAAATAACCGCATCTCCGGCATCAATTTCTTCCTGAATTTCTTCAGGTTTTTGCTCTTTTTCCATATGATCGATTATACCAGATTCAAAATATGAATAAAAGCGCCAGGACTTGAAAAAAAAGTTTAAATAAGGTATTCTATCGTCACGAAAAAAATATCATGGAGAGGTGCCGGAGTGGTTGAATCCCGCCTATCGATATCCTGAGCGGCGGGACCCCGCCAAAGCCAAGATCCACGGCGACGGCGGGGCGGGGCACCCAAGTTCACTATGCACTTTACCTATATCCTATATAGTAAAAATTTTGATCGTTATTACATCGGATCAACATCGAATATTGAAAAACGATTAAAGCGTCACAATACTGGTGCTAATCGATCAACAAAACCGTTTCGACCCTGGGTCTTGGTTTATCAAGAATATTTTGAAACCAAAACTAAGGCTCGAAAAAATGAAAACCAGATAAAAAGCTATAAAGGTGGTCGAGTTTTTTAAAAAGTTAGTTCAAAAAAATGGAGAGGTGCCGGAGTGGTTGAACGGGGCACCCTGCTAAGGTGTTGGTCATGAAAGTGGCTCGAGGGTTCGAATCCCTCCCTCTCCGCCAGGTGATGTTTCAGGTTTCGCAGACATCATCTGGCGAACCGGCAAAGCCGGTAAATTTGCGAAGCAAATTAAGGGAGGGATCTAGCGAGCGGGCAAAGCTAGCCTTGCAGGAGCGAGCGTCATCCCTTTTTCGTCAAAATAAAAAACATGGAGAGGTGCCAGAGCGGTCGAACGGGATGGTCTTGAAAACCATTGTGCCTTCACGGGTACCGAGGGTTCGAATCCCTCCCTCTCCGCCATGAAAAATAGTCAGTCGTTAGACTGGCTGTTTTTCATTTTAGCGGAGGAGATGAGAACACTCGCAGGTTCGGGCGGTCGGGAGGTCCAGGGCTCCCGGGTCCTTTCAGGAACATCGGTTCGCCCGTTGTAGCGGTTCGCAGTAAAGCAGTTTACTGCTCACTGCGCTACAACCCCTCTCCGCCATGAAAAATAGTCAGTCGTTAGACTGGCTGTTTTTCATTTTAGAGGAGGAGATGAGA
>JBDRDZ010000045.1:0-4114 GCA_043820165.1 Patescibacteria group bacterium | reverse complement strand
GATGGTGAGCGTGAACTGGCAATCTCTAGTCGCTGGCAGTTACTTCCTGAGATGATGAAGTCGATCGCTAAGTCACCAATCATTGGATCTGGTTTTGGTACCGAAGTGACATTTATTTCTGATGATCCGCGAGTTCGAGCGATTAATCCGAGCGGGGAGTGGACGACTTATCGTTTCGAGTGGGGTTATCAGGATATTTGGTTGAAGATGGGTCTACTTGGTTTGATTGCATTTGGTTGGTACGCTGTTCTTATTATCCAGGCAATTCGTTTCACTATGAAAAAGCACGGTCACGTTTGGTTAACGATTGGACTCGGTGCAAGTGTCCTAGCTTTGTTTGTCGCTAATGTCTTTACGCCGTTTTTGAATCATCCTATAGGCATAATAACTATGTTATTGATTATTCCGTTTTTAGATTTTGAAGGCATGGAAAAGCAAGCTCAAGAAGTTCGGCAAGCTCAAAAAGTGAAAAAAGGAGCTTTGGAAATGAGTCCAGCGATGGTCGAAGCGAAGTGAGAAGCCAACTGCTTGGCTTCGAACCGCTGAGACGGGCCAGCTGATGTTTGCGAAGTGAACCAGCTGGCACAATCAGGATCGTTGTGAACACTAAATTTGACAGCACCTCGTTGAGGTGCTATTTTACGCTCTAACTTGGCGCAGACCGTGTCAGTTAAATGATAACTATGGCAAATATCGCCCAAATAATGTTAAAAATGCTAGGGAAAACACCAATTTTTGGGGTGGGGTTGCTTAATGTTGCCCTTGTTCCTCAAGCAGTTGATGCATTTATGTTTAGGCAATATGTTTTGAGATTTTGAATATAGTTATTAAATATTTTCGAAATTTTTAAACGTCTTGCCTAGGTTGGCAAGACGTCTTTAATTCAATGAGATTGCTTAAAATTCGCGATCTTGCGTCTCACGGGTCCCTACTACTTCTTCAACGTACGCTTGGTACGTTTCAGAAGCTAGTTTTCCCGTTCAACGCAATTTCATCGAATTTAAAACAATCTCTGATCTTAGCAACGAAGTCGAGGTGCACAACGATTTCGGTTGATTAAGGTCATCTAACTAAGGAAAACCCGTATGCATGACGCAGAAGATTCCCGAAAGATTACGCGCAACTGGCGCGAGTATCTTGGTGAAACGCGTGAAAGCTATCGTGTCTACGTTTGGGTGTGGCAAGAATTGGTCAGTGCGGAGGCTAAGTACTGGTACAAAAAAATGATGGTCGGTTATGTCTTCGAGATTGGCTTTGCCTTGATAGTTCCTTTGTTCATTGCCATGGTTATTAATGGCTTGGTCAAAAACGATCTCAAAACTACGATCATCGGTGTGACAGCTGTCTTAGTAGCTTTTGTACTGGAGCGTCTTAGTGCTCATTTCGTCATGGTTTGTCGGGAATGGATCCTTGGTTTCAATCACGGTACGTTGGATCAACGAACTAGTGAATTGTTCTTTGAAAAGTCCATGGGTCAGCATCTGCAAGAAAATAGCGTTTTGAGCTCGTCGAACGTAGAAAAGGGTCGAGCTCGCGTAACAGAAATGCAGAATATGCTTTTGTTCGAAGGAGTTGGAGCTATGCTAACGCTTGCCATCTCCTTAATCCTACTGATGGTCATCAGTCTAGTGGCGGGCCTAGTAATGTTGATGATTCTGATCATTATAATTGTCTGGTCGCTGTACCTTAATCAGAAAGTAGTTGAAATCATGACGCCGCTTGATAAAGAATTTCGGGCGCTTAATCGACATCGAGTCGAACGCTGGGATGAAATCTCGCGCGTTAAAACGACAGCTAAGGAAGACGAAGAAGTCCAGACGATTACTAGTTGGTTTCGTCGAATCATTGAACCAGATCGAGCTTTCTGGATTTGGTACATCCAAAACTTGACTGGGCGGAGCATTATGATCGTCCTGGCACTTGTTGGAATCCTATCCTATGGTGCCTGGCTGGTTTGGCATGGCCAGTGGGAAGTTGGTATCTTGTATCCACTCTTCACTTGGAGTATTAGCGTTCAGCAAAACATCTGGCGTATCGGACACATTGAACATCAGTTGAATTGGAATATGCCATCAGTGCGATCACTAATGGCCGCGCTGACCATTAGACCGGACATTGTTGATAAACAGAACGCGATTGCGCTGTCACCGGCAGAACCGGTTAAACTCGAGCTACGCAACGTGACTCATGGTTACGGCGTTAGTAATGGTGAAAAAGCAAAAAAAGTTCTTCGTAATATCAGCTTTACGGTCGAACCGGGTGAAAAAGTAGCGTTGATTGGTTGCTCTGGTGCTGGTAAAACTACGATCATGCGCGCTATCATGCGCTACATGGATCCGCAGAAGGGCAGTATTCTCATCAACGATCACAACCTGCAGGACATCCAGCTAGCATCATGGTTGCGCCTGATTGGTTACATCCCGCAAGACGCAGTAATTCTTGACGGTACCATTCGCTATAACTTGCTTTACGGTCTCTCTGAGGCGGCACAAAAGCAAATTAGCGATGATGACCTCTGGGCTCTCATGGACAAGCTGCAAATCGACTTCGGCGATCGTTTAACAGACGGTCTGGATACTAAAGTTGGCCGTGTTGGCGTGAAGCTGTCCGGTGGGGAAAAGCAGCGCGTCATGATTGGTGCGGCCGCTATCAAACAGCCTCGTTTCATGGTCATTGACGAAGCAACTAGTTCACTTGATGCCCGAACTGAGCGAAAAGTTCACGACGGACTACACGAAGTACTCACACCCGACATGGGCGCCTTGATTATCACGCATCGTTTGTCAACCGTTCGTGATATCTGTGATAAATTCATTGTGTTGCGTTCAACCGATGAACTCGCGGGCGGCGACGCACAGGTTGAGGCTATTGCCGAATCGTTCGAGGAACTTTACAAGAGTTCTGAAACTTTCCGGATTCTAGCTGACGAACAGGGCGTTCAGATCAACGCGTAAATCGAATATACCTCCCGATCGGGAAGTATATTCGAAAAACAACCCGCCTTTTCGAGTCAATTTGACTTGAATGGGCGGGATTTGTTGACAAAAAGTGATTTTTGTGCTATATTACCGGACCACGATGCATTTGGAGGATCCTTGGAACATATCGAACACGAACACGAAGAACTGCTTCACGATGACCAATTCAGCATCAAGCTCGAGCTGGTCCATCACCGAGCAACCGACTACTCGGAAGGCCACGAAGAGATGGGCTGGGAAGTGAAGGCGCTGACTTTCACCCTCTGGCCTGGTGAAGATGAGTACAGTATGGCTGTGCGCGCCTTCACAAATCGAATGTACGTCATTCGTGAGTGGTTGGCCGGATTCAGCATTGATGACATTCTGCGCATGATCTGTGCGTATAGCGATACCTGTCCGACTGCTTCACTGCGCATCCCGTTTCGTGATGCGATGATGCGCATAGATGTCTGGCTTTACGAACTCGACAAGGTGCCGTCTTGGCCCTTCGATGACGATGGCAACCGCATCTAGAACCCTCGCCCCGTGCGCCTAGCGCCGGGGTGATTCTGTTTGTCTTGACAAAAATGACTGTTAAGGCTATAATTCATCTCTTCTCAACCGGGAGTTGCCATGAGAAAAATACTCGTATGGGTCAATCCATACACTGGCGAAAGAACTCCGGCTGAGCAACCGGAGTCGATGAGCGATGAAGTTTGGGGCTCTGTCCAAGAAGCAGTCGCTACGGGCGCCGGGTCAACGGCACTCTTTATCTTTATGGATCATTTTGAAATGCCGGTTGATTGGCAGGGTTACTTCCTGGCTTATGACAAGCCAGACTGAGTATCGCTCAAAAATACGTGCCCTGTAGCAGTTTGCTGCAGGGTGATTTTTATTTGATCTGAAAGCTTGAGGGCGCGGCTTTTTGCTTTTGACTTTAGGCTTTTAGCTAAAAAAATCACCCCGCCAAGTTGGCAGGGCACGGGTCAGTAGCAAGGGTTTGGGAAGAAGCTTTCGCCACAGTCATTGCAGATATGTTCATCGCTCGGCTGAGCATGAGCGTGGGCTGCAATGATGCTATCGAGCAGGGTCACATTTTCTGAATCGCAATGCGGACATTGCGGCTCCCATGTATCGAAGAGATCGATTTCAACAGC
>JBDRDZ010000044.1:0-17051 GCA_043820165.1 Patescibacteria group bacterium | reverse complement strand
AGTGCTGCTATACCAAAACCAAGAATTGAATTAACAACGCTGTTAACTGCTGTGAAACCATTTGGTCCAAGACTGACAACACCGACCATCAGGAGAGTGAAGACAAAAAGTAACGCTAACTCGATGACTACTACACCGATGGCGAATAAGAGATTCGGCAAAAATATTCTCCAAAAAACCTGGAACCAACGGCCACTGGCCAAACTTCTTGATGCTTTTAAGGCCTTCAGACCACGACTGTAACCAAGTGCGACATCATACTCGACGAAATACAGCTCTACTCCAAGCTTCATCACAAAGACAAAGGCGGCAATTACGCCCAAGAAAGTCAGAAGAATACTCAAAGCACCGAGGAAGACACTACCTTTAGAACTTATATCCAGAATAATCAATAACAGGCCAGGAACCATGAAAAGGATTGGTAACATAATTGCAACGCCTTTTAGAATAGTGGCCCAAATATAAGGGAAGAATAACTTCCAGGCTTTCTGGTTAGCTTCTTGATAGTTAATTTTTTTGTTTTTTGATTGAAGATCAATTACTTGTGCGAGATTCAGGAAGATCCAGACGCCAAGAACAGGCGAGACAATCACTGTACCAATCCCGCCAATCAATAGCCCGATAATTCTAACAATACCCAGCTGACCGTTTGCTAAAAGTAAATACGGATCGCCAATCGGAGACATGATCGTTGAAACGAGCATAATCAACGGCACCAAGAAGAACCACAATGAAATTTTCATCAGTCCTTGAAAATGTTTTGTGTAATGCGACCAAGATAAATCAATGATTTGGCCGATTGAAATTAGTTTTGACATATTATTCCTCCTTGAGGCTAGTTAGTGAATTGATTTTTTTCCAAATTTTTTGATGTATCGCCTCGGGCGTCATTAACTCGTCTTTCTCGATGCATTCAACTAGATGAAAGTTTTCGAATTGTTCAGCTATGTCTAAATAAGCTTGTTCCGCGGCGGCCAGATGTCCGGGATCGGCTTCGTGAACGTCGTGCTCGAGTCCGTGTTTACTGCCCTCAGTCTGTTCGCGTCTGTGCATTAATTCGAGGGTTAATTCAGATGGGATGTGCAAAATCAGATTCAGATCCGGTTTGGGAATGCCCATGAGATCGTGTTCGAAAGCGATCGCCCAAGCAAAGAATTTTTTTCGCTCGGCAGGATCTAGGATTTTCGATCCTTGATGACCCATATTTGCCCCAACATATCTGTCGCAAACGACATGAGATCCGCTTTCAAGCCATGTTTGAATTTTTTTTGATGCATCAAAGCGATCAACGGCATAAAAGACAGATGTCCTATAGGGTCCAACTTCTTGGGCGCTGCCATACGTACCGGCTAGATACTCCTCGACGCAACCGGCACTTTTTTTTCCGTATTGCGGAAAAGAAATGGTTTCCACTCTCAGGCCTTCTTGTTTCATCTTCTCAACTAAAAGCTTTGTTTGGGTCGCTTTCCCCGAACCGTCTGTTCCATCAATCACAATAAAAACACCTTTTTGCATATAAAAATTATAGCAACATTTTAGCGTCCAGTCGAGCCAAAACCACCACGGTTTTGATCTGTCAGCTCATCAACCTCTTCGAATTCAGATCTAAAGATTGGCAAGATTGTCCCTTGGGCGACACGATCGCCTTTCTCAAGCCTGACCGTCTCATCTCTAAGGTTTCGCAGTGTAAGATGGATTTCATCATTTGGCCCACAATAATCTGAGTCGATAATACCAACGCCATTGGCTAGAGTAACGCCTTTTTTACCCGGACTTGATGATCGGGCAGAGAGGATTAGCACATGTTCTATAGGTATTTTGATCACCAGTCCGGTTCGAACCTTGGCTAAGCTTCGTGCTGGTATCTCGATGTCTTCGATGAGTGCTAGATCAAAAGCAGCCGCGCCTGGCGTATGATATTTCGGCACAGTGGCATTTGGGTGAAGGCGTTTGAACAAAACTTTTATTTTTTCCATATTATTCTTTGAGCCCAGTTTAACAAATTTTGTTCAAGCTTGTCACAGATGTCCACAAGAGACCTATTGTCTCCCTGGATTTTTTTCTTTAGTGTGGAGATAGATGAAAATCAAGCGTATGGAGGATATCGCTTCGTGTTTCTGCGAGCCATGCTTGCGCAGGAACACGAATCGATGATTTTCACGGTGTAATAAACTTTCGTCTATGAAGGAATATTTAAATATTGTCCAAAAAGTTCTTGATGAAGGAGTAATAAAGATGCCAAGGCAGGGCATCGAGGCTTATACGATTGCAGGTGCTATGTTCGAACACAACATGGCTACAGGGTTCCCACTTCTTACTACTAAAAAAGTACCTTCCCGTTTAGTAGCTTCTGAACTGGAATTTTTTATTAAGGGCATTACCGATAAACAGTGGTTGCTCGATGAGAATAATCATATTTGGGATGAATGGGCAAATCCGCGGAAGGCACCGTATGGTCATGATGAAGAGTCAAAGCAGCGCATGCTCGAGGAACGTGATCTCGGAGCTATCTATGGTTTCCAGTGGCGACATTTTAATGCGGAGTATGATAATTACAATACCGATTATACGGGGAAGGGGGTTGATCAGCTAAAAAAGGTTATCGAGATGCTTAAGACAAATCCAGATGATCGTAGGATGATTGTTTCAGCCTGGAACCCATTAATGCTCGATCAAATGGCATTACCTCCTTGTCACTATTTGTTCCAGGTAACGGTTATTGATGGAAAGTTGAATCTTATGTGGAATCAGCGATCGGTCGATACAATGCTCGGGTTGCCATTTAATATTGCAAGTTATGCCCTGCTTTTGCATCTTCTAGCTAAGGAGACTGGCTTCAAAGAAGGGAAGTTGGTTGGATTTCTAGGCGACGTGCATATTTTTGTAAATCATGTTGATGGTGCCAAGGAACAGCTTTCACGTGATTTTAATAAGTATCCGCTTCCAAAAATCAAAACAGAACCATTTACTTCGATTTTCGATTGGCAGTACAAGGACACTGAATTGATTGATTATCAAAGTCATCCTCGAATTCAATTTGAGATAGCTGTTTAATATGGAAGTTTTTATTATTGCCGCCGTTTCCGTTAACGGCATGATTGCCGAAGAGAAAGATCAGGTCTCGTTGGATTGGACGTCTAAAGATGATCTTCAGTTTTTTATTGAGAAGACAAAAGAAGCCGGTGTAGTTGTTATGGGTCGGACCACTTACGAGACGATCGGCAAGCCGCTCAAGGGACGTTTAAATGTCGTCATGACCCGGCATCCAGAAGACCAAGTGAACATCGATGGGGAACTCGAGTGGACATCAGACCCGCCGGAGGAGATCGTCAAAAAACTCAAGCTCGAAGGCCGACAGAAGGTTGCTATTTGTGGTGGCGCTTCAATTTACAGTCTATTTTTACATGAAGGTTTAGTCACTGATCTGTACCTAACCGTTGAGCCAGTTATTTTCGGCAACGGCACACCTTTGGTATCAAGTTTAGGTCGGTTAGACCTTCAACTCATCGAACATCAAAAGCTTGGTGAGCAGGCGGTGATGTTGCATTATAAAATAAAATAAAAAAGTAGGGGCGTAATGCATTACGCCCCTACGGTTTTTTATGAATAATTTTTTCCGTCCGGGGTGACGCTTGATTTTACATCTTCAATTTTTTTGCGCGGCAATGCCTTATAAAGATCTGAGAGATAATCCTGCCATTTTTCATTCGGTTCGTAGATGTGGAGCATGACGCCAACTTCGTTACAGGCGTCGAAAATCCGAGTATCACGATAAACCTGTCCTACGACGATCCGCTTAACGCCAACGGCAATTAATTTTTTCAGGCAGTGATAGCAAGGACTGTAGGTCGTATAAAGCGTTGCGCCTTCACAGGAGAGGCCCAGTTTGGCTGCCTGCATGATAGTATTCTCTTCTGAGTGCAAAGTCCGGATGCAGTGGCCCTCGTGCATCAGGTGGCCGATATCATCGCAATGACCCATACCTGGCGGGGAACCGTTATAACCAGTGGCGACGATCCGTTTGTCACGAACGAGAACTGACCCAGCTCGTAGGCGATCACAGGTTGAGCGCTCAGCCACCATGAAGGCTAGGGTCATGAAATAATGATCCCAGCCGGGTCGGAAGGCTTGTTTTGTCGGATATTCCATACGTTTAATTATTGATAAAAAAGCCCTCCTATTGATTGCAGATTATCAGAAAGAAAAACATCAGCCAAAGGATAAACTGTTGACAACTTTGCTCAGATCGGCTATGGTCTGACTCTGCAATTGCAGTAGAGGAGTTTGGGAGTAGATGCATATTCTTATTGCTGAAGACCAAGACAATGTCCGTAAAGCCGAGTGTAGGGCTCTGGCTCGCATGGGCTATATCGTCACTGATGCTCGGGGAGGGCACGAGGCAGCGGCGATCTTCAAACGCACGGAGGAGATCCGAGTCGTCGTCAGCGATTTCGACATGAACGACGAAGGAAATGGCCGAGAGCTCTACGAAGCGATCGCCGAAGATCTCGCTGCACGTGGCGGTCTCTTCCTGGTCGTCACCGGTGGTATTCCCAATCTCCAACGACAGTGGTTCGAAAGTCAGGGTGTCGCCGTGCTCTGGAAGCCGCCTGACTATGACGACATCAGGCGTCGCATCAACGCACTGCAATAGTTCGTACCGCGTCCGCATCAGCTTCAGCTGGTCCGGCGCGGTAAATTTTTTGCAACAAAAAAGAGCGCCGAGGCGCTCTTTTTAATTTCTTAAAATTTTGTCGTATCCAGTTTTACTGCCGGTCCCATTGTACAGCTAATTGATGCTGATTTAATGAAAACACCTTTAGTTGAATTTGGTTTGGCTTTTTTAATAGCCTCTACCGCTGTGATTAAGTTTTCCAGGAGTTTAGCTTCATCGAATGAGGCCTTACCAATGATCATGTGGACATTTGAGGTGTCATCATTCTTGAAAGCGACTTTCCCACCTTTTTGCTCTTCGATCATTTTTGCAACGTTAGTTCCGACCGTGTCAGTTTTCGGGTTTGGCATCAGACCACGTGGACCAAGAATTCGAGCTGCTTTAGCTAGCTTTGGCATCATTGTAGGCACGGCTATCGCAACATCAAAGTCGATTTTGCCAGTCTTGATGATCTTCTCAATTACTTCTTCAGTACCAATAATGTCTGCTCCGGCATCTTTGGCAGCTTTTTCATTAGCACTATCAACGAAGGCAGCGACGCGTTTAGTTTTTCCAGTGCCATGCGGTAAGATTACTGTACCACGAATTTGCTGATCGCCTTGCTTGGGATCGATTCCGGTCAGAAAGTGCAATTCAACAGTTTCGTCAAATTTTGCACCAGCCGTCGCCTTGCAAATATTAGCAGCTTCTTCCAGTGAATGAGCCTTATTTTTATCAATTTTCTTTTTTGCCTCCTCAAATCTTTTGCTTGTCATAAATAATTTTGTGGTCCAAACGCTTTACAGCTCCCACGGGTTAATTGGTTATTTTATCTCGACGCCCATCTGACGACAGGTGCCAGCAATAATCCTCATCGCCATCTCTTCATCTTTTGTATTCAGATCAGGCATCTTGGCAATAGCGATTTCACGTAGTTGATCTTTTGTTATTTTGCCTACTTTGTCAGAAAGTGGGCTGCCAGAACCTTTCTTGATGTTTGCAGCTTTTTTGATCATCTCAGCTGCTGGAGCAGTCTTTAAGACAAAATCAAAACTGCGATCGGTATAAATTGTAATCACAGCCGGCACAACTTCACCACGACGATCTTGTGTTGCGTTGTTAAAGTCGTTAACGAATTGCTGAATGTTGACTCCGTGCTGACCAAGGATTGGTCCAAGTGGTGGGGCAGGAGTAGCAGCGCCACCTGAGGCCTGTACTTTAATAGTTGTTAGGATTTCTTTTCCCATACGACATGTTTTTTAGAGTAGATTCTTGGTTAACCCAAGCAACTACGTCGTTAATTAGATTGTGCGAGATTACAGAAAACTCGAGAAAATGTCAACCTTAGACCTTTTTGATTTGCAAAAAGTCAAGCTCTACTGGTGTTTCGCGACCGAACATGGAAACAAGCACTTTTACCTTGCCTCGCTGTTCATCGATATCATCAACCTTGCCTTGCTGACCTTTAAATGGTCCATCAGTGATTGAAATCGGATCGCCTTTTTCAACTTCGAGTTTGAATTCGGGTTCTTCAACACCGACACGTTTCATGAGGGCATCAATTTCTTCTTGAGCGATTGGCGTTGGTGTAGTGCCAGTTCCGATAAAACCGGTGACGTTTGGCGTATTGCGAACCACGTACCAAGAGTCATCAGTTACAACCATTTCCACAAGCACATAGCCTGGAAAGATCTTCTCTTCAACAACTCGTCGCTTGCCATTCTTTATTTTAATCTTCTTTTCTTTCGGCACCAGGATATTGAAGATTTTTTCCTCCATGTCCATGGTTTCGATACGTTGCTTTAAATTCTCCGATACGTTCTCTTCGTAACCGGAGTAGGTGTGGATGGCGTACCATCGACGACCATATTTAGCTGTTTGTTTAGCCATAGTGTTGTCTATTGAGTGATTTGAAGTAAAGCATCGAGACCTAGGCCAATTAGAACATCAGCAAACATGAAATAGGCGGCAGCAGCGACACTGACGACAATGACGATGGCTGAATAACGAATTGTCTCTTTCTGGCTTGGCCAGGTGACTTTTTTCATCTCCTCTTTCGCTTCGCGAAAGTAATTGATGACAATATTGTTAGTTACTTTAGACATATATATAGGCCTTGGGTTTTAGTGGTTAGCGATTAGTTTATGGTTTTTTTCTTCCAAAAACTAACTACTAAGGCCTAACCACTAACTACTTTTTAGTATTTTAAAAGGCCCGTTCGGGCCATCTGTGGATAAATATATCACCATAGTATAAATTTGGCAAGAGATAATAACAGCCCCCAACCTTGGTGGTCAGGGGACTGTTCAATTGACTCTAAACGTCCAGGTTCACCACTTCCTTCGCGTGCGTCTGGATGAATTTCTTACGTGGCGCGACTTCTGAACCCATTAGGATGTCAAAGGTTTCGCTGGCTACCTCGGCGTCATCAACAGTGACGCGTTTCATCTGCCGTGTTGCAGGGTTCATGGTCGTATCCCACAGCTGGTCGGCGTTCATCTCACCAAGACCTTTGTAGCGCTGAATGTTGACCTTCACACCGCCGGTTTCAACCACTTCAGCCTCGATGGCTTCGCCCTCGAGATCCTCGGTGGGTTCCTCTGTTTTCTTCGCACCTTTGGTCGGGTTGATTTTTGTCAGTCGAGTAATAACTTCTTCTTTTTCTTCATCGGAAAAAACATACTCAACATTTTTGCCAACCTGAATGCGGTAAAGCGGTGGCATGGCGATAAATATGTGACCCTCACGGATCAACTCGGGGAAGTGACGGAAGAAAAGAGTCAATAACAAAGTTCTGATGTGGGCGCCGTCAACGTCAGCGTCAGTCATAATGATGATGCGTTCGTATCTGAGCTTGTCGATTTCAAAGCCTTCACCAATATTGGTACCTAGCGCGATGATCAGGTTTTTAATCTCGTTGTTGGTTAATAATTTATCCAGCCGAGCCCGTTCCACGTTCAAGATCTTACCGCGTAACGGCAGAATGGCTTGATTTTCACGATTACGACCTTGTTTCGCCGAACCGCCAGCAGAATCTCCCTCAACGATGTAGAGTTCGGAATTTTCCGGATCTTTACTGGAACAGTCTGACAGCTTTCCTGGTAGCATCAGCCCTTCAAGCGCACCTTTTCGCAGCACAGTTTCACGTGCTGCCTTTGCCGCCGCTCGAGCCCGAGCTGAAAGTAAACACTTACCGACAATTTCTTCAGCATCTTTAGGATGTTCTTCGAGATAAATTTGAAAGGCTTCAGCAAAAACTGATTCCACAGCAGTACGAGCTTCTGGATTGCCAAGCTTTGATTTTGTTTGACCTTCAAACTGAGGCTCTGGCAGCTTGATGCTAATGACTGCAGTTAAACCTTCTCGAGCGTCATCACCGGACAAATTTGGATCCTTTTCTTTTATATAGCCTTTCTCGCGGGCATAACTGTTTAGACTACGAGTTAAGGCCGAACGGAAGCCAGCTAAATGGCTACCACCGTCTGGGTTGGTAATATTGTTAGCAAAGCAATGAACGCTGTCGTGATATTCGTTGGTGTATTGCAGAGCGATCTCAACAGCCAACTCCTCGTATTGCTTATGAACGTAAAAAACGTTTGGATGTTTTGCTTCACGCTTGCCGTTTAAATGTTTTACGTATGACGCGACGCCACCTTCGAAATAAAAGCCATATTTTGAAGGTTTGTCTTGACGTTCGTCAGTGATAACTACGTGAACACCGGCTGTCAGGTAAGTTTGCTGGCGCAAGTGATCGACAATTGTTTTAAAATCAAATTCAATAGTTTCAAAAACTTCCTGGTCTGGATGGAAACGGATAATTGTTCCAGTTTTTTTAGAAGGGCCAATTGTTTTGACCTTGCCTTGTGGTTTGCCTTTTTTATATTTTTGTATCCACGCTTTTCCGTCACGATGGACTTCTGCTTCCATGTCACTTGAGAGAGCGTTAACAACAGAGACGCCAACGCCGTGCAAACCACCGGAGATTTTGTAGCCCGAGTCCTCGCCGCCGAATTTTCCGCCAGCGTGTAATTTGGTAAGAACGAGTTCGAGCGCAGAGACTTTGTAGTCCGGATGGATATCAACCGGAATACCGCGTCCGTTGTCCTCGATTTCAACCCAATTATCTTTTTGCAACTTGACCTTTACGGTTGTGGCGTGACCGGCCATGACTTCATCAAAGCCGTTGTCGACAACTTCCCAAATTAAATGATGCAAACCCTGAGGTCCGGTCGAGCCAATATACATACCCGGTCGCTTACGCACCGGGTCAAGTCCTTCCAAGACAGTAATCGCCTTAGCGCCGTAGGCATTTTCTTTCTTTGATTTTATTGGTTTTTTTGCAGGTTTTATAATTGCCATAAGGTCTAAAATTCGATCCCTATTTTACCATATTAGCCTTTGTTAAACAAGTTTTTATGTGCAGCAAATATGAAAGTAATTCGGAAGTTGAAATTAGGAATTATGGCCGAATACCTAATACCAAGATTCTCAATTCTTAATTCATGATTACCATGCTATAATATTGCAAGTATGGCCAAGAAAGAAACATCAAAAACAGTGCCAACAGCTATGGAGTCTGAATTAGCTGGGGTGGAGAAAAAATTTCAAAAAGAGATGACAATCCTTAAAGCAAGGCCGATTATCATGAAGGCGTTGCTGTATCTGTGGATTGTTTTAGACACGGTTTTATTAATTTTGTTTTTGGTTGTGGTTGTTTATTACCTCGTTGCCGGGTCATTTACAGAGAGGCGAGCAGTTGCCGGATTGGAAGATAATCTTGAATCAATTCATTCTGTTACCATTGCTCGTTCTGCTACTGATATTTTATTGGGTGATACCTCCGTCTTCTCCGTTGGGGAAAGCGAATTTGATTTTTACGCTGAAATTGAAAATACCAATACTGATTGGTACGCCACTTTCAGTTATCAATTCATTACTAATCGCGGAGATACGGAAGAATTTGTTGGTTTCATTATGCCTGGTCAACGCAAGCCGTTGATTGCATTTCGTCAAGAGCTGCCAAGTCGGCCGTCGACTACTGATTTAGCTATTAGCAATGTTGTCTGGTCAAGAGTTAATGGTCATGACATAGCTGATATCAACACTTGGTTAAACGAACATAATCAGTTTGAGCTGACAGATGCTGTCTTCGCTAGGAATGTCGAGCTCGAAGGATCGAGCTTGGCAAGATCGTCTTTCACTATTGCTAATAATTCTCCTTACAGTTACTGGTCAGCTGACTTTTATATTTTTCTTGAGAGGTCAGGCACTATCCTCGGCGTTAATCAGGTGACGCTTCCGGGGTTTGCTTCCGGGGAGAGCCGTGACCTTGATATCAATTGGTTTGGAGCTGCACCGGCTACAGCTACGGTGAATGTTATTCCAAATATCAATTATTTTGATACCGGAGCTTACATGTCTCCGGAAGGTGACTTAGAAATAGACATTCGGGATCGATATTGAACCGTGTAGACCAGTAGGAGCTTTTGTGGCAAGATCATGAAGAATTACCCGAGTCTCGCCTTCTTCTCGAGCCAAGGGCGATCTTCATGAATATGATTGCTAGATTGCTCCGACAACTGCAGCAATTTGATTGGATATTGCTATTAGCAATTCTTATTTTATTTGCCTTTGGGCTTTCTGCAATTTATTCAGTTGAGCTTTCGCGCGAAAGCTCTAATTTTATTTTTCTTAAAAAGCATTTAATAGCTTTTGGCATCGGTTTTATTGCTTTAATGTTGATGGCGAACGCAAATTATTTACAATTGCGAAATTTTGGTCGGATTATTTATATTCTTGGTATTTTATTGCTAGTAGGAGTTCTGTTTTTTGGTACGAATATTCGCGGCACAACCGGTTGGTTTTCAGTCGCTGGTTTTTCTTTCCAGCCGGTTGAGTTTGTAAAGATCGCTCTAGCCATTGAACTGGCCAGATATTTTGGCGAGCACGCTAGGCGTAAGTTTGGCTGGCGGGAAATTTTCGGCAGTGGTTTGTTGACGGCAGTGCCGGTATTCCTGACCATTCTTCAGCCCGACTACGGTTCGGCGTCTCTTTTGGTGGGCATGTGGTTCGTAATTATTTTCTTTGCCGGGGTCAGATGGAGGCACATGGCTGTCTTGGGCAGTGTGATGATCGCAGCGACAGTCATAGCTTGGATGTTTGTGCTTCAGGATTATCAAAAAGACCGCATTGATGTGTTCTTTAATCCTGATTTAGATCCGTTGGTAACGGGATATAATATTACTCAGGCTCGCATTGCTATCGGTTCCGGTCAGCTTTTTGGCCGAGGATTAGGTTTTGGGTCTCAAAGTCAGCTAAAATTTTTACCAGAGGCACAGACAGATTTTGTTTTTGCTGTGATTGCTGAGGAATTAGGCTTTTTTGGTCTACTCGTTGTTTTTATTGCGATCGGTGTGGTACTGTGGCGAATCTTACTCACGGCTTATTTGGCCCGCGATCATTTTTCTAGTTTTCTGGCAATTGGAATTTTTGGTATTATCTTCATTCAAGCCACGGTAAATATCGGCGTCAATTTGGCAATGTTACCAACAACAGGAGTTACTTTACCTTACATTAGTTACGGGGGAAGTTCATTGATCATGTTTTTACTCATGATTGGTGTGGTTCAAAGTATTGCCGTTCGACTGCGACCAGGGGATAAGTTCGATCCCACGTGGTATAATCAGGGAGTTTAAAGTTGACTATGAGATCAGATTTTTCCCACGATGACATGGATTTACTAGCCCAATGTCCATCGTGTCAGACAAGGTACAAACAAGATGATGCCAGGTTAGTCCAAAGAAAAGGCCTGGAAAGTATTTTTCATGTTTCTTGCTGGTCATGCCGCAGCGCTCTAATGATTTCAGTGAAAAAAAGACCGGGTGGTATCATCTGTGCCGGGATAATTACTGACTGTGAATTTGATGATGCTAAAAAATTTAGCGGAGCTGAAAGAATTACAGTTGATGACGTGATTCGCGTGCATAAAGCCCTCGAACTTGACAATTTGATCGAGATTAGGTGAAATACCCCCGATTTGTAAAAATAAACTATGCAAACTTTATCTATTACTGCTCAAACACGAGAGAGCTTTGGCAGAAAGACCAATAAACTCCGCGAAGAAGGCAATGTTCCGGCCGTTGTTTACGGTTTCGAAATTGAGCCAATCAATGTTACTGTTGCTCGAAATGACTTTGACAAGCTGTACGAGGCAGCAGGTGAGAGTACGGTTATTGATTTAGAAGTCGACGGAAACAAACATTCAGTGCTAATTCAGGATATTCAGCGTAATCCATTGACAGACTTTGTTTCTCATATCGATTTTCGTCGCATCAACATGGATGAGAAAATTGAGGCAGAAATTGAGCTTGTTTTGGAAGGTGTGCCACCGGCTGTTAAAGAGTTAGGCGGAACATTGGTTCAAGTTCTTGAAGAAGTTGAAGTTATGGCTTTGCCAGCAGCGCTTGTGCGTTCAATCACGGTCAATGTCGAGGGTCTGAAAACTTTTGATGACATGGTTCGCGTGTCTGATTTGCAGATTCCTGACGGTATTGAAGTTCTGTCTGAACCTGATGAAACCGTTGCCTTGGTGCAGCCACCACGTTCTGAAAAAGAAATGGAAGCTCTCGATGAAGTTGTTGAGGAGAATGTTGAAGCCGTCGAAGTAGCTTCTGCAAAGGATGAAGGTAGTGAAGAAGAGAAGGACGGAGTTTCGGAAAATAAGAATGAAGACAAGAAATAAATTATGTCGCCAGTGCGCAAATTTATCAGGAGGATGCGAAAGAAGTACGAGCCTATCAACAGGCTCGCTTCTTTTGTCTCTAGAGGTCGAGATAGGGAAACAAGTTTATTCAAGAAATATTATCCACTCTGGCTTAGTTTGATTGCAGCTTTACTTTTAGTCACCGTCATGGTCATGGCATTTTTTTCAACAATCGACCGTGTGGCACCAGAAGCTGGGGTTGTCGAAGAGCTAGCGGAATTTATCGCTGAACAAGAACTTCGTCATCCGTTGACTGGTGAGCGTTTAGATCAACCGTATGAAACTTTACCTCAGGTGTTTGGTGTTATGGTTGAGAACTCGGCTGATGCCTGGCCATTGGTCGGACTCGACGGGGCTTTTCTGGTTATCGAAGCACCAGTCGAAGGCAGCATTCCACGCTTTATTGTTTTTTCATCTGAAGAATCAGACATCGAAAAGCTGGGTCCAGTGCGTTCAGCTCGGCCATATTATCTTGATTGGAACGACGAACTTCAGGGCGTTTACGCTCATGTTGGCGGCTCACCGGAAGCGTTGGACTTGATCAAATACGATTACGACACGATTGATCTTAACCAGTTTTGGCAGAGTGAATATTTTTACCGACAAAACGGTAATCGTTATGCACCACACAACGTTTACACTTCGTCAGAACTGTTGATTTCAGCACTTGATGAACTCGAACTCGATCCACCAACTTATTCATCTTGGCGATTTAAGGATGACAGTCCAATCGAAGATAACGCCCGATCACTTAAAGTTGATTTCACTAGTGGTGCAACTTACGATGTTGATTGGGACTACAACAAAGAAACAAATACCTATACTCGCCATCAGGGTCGATCGGTCATGAAAATGGAGGATCGTGCCACAATTGAAGCAAACAACATTATTGTCCTGGCCACGGATATTCGAGTTATTGATAACGTCGGCCGTAAGCAGATCAAAACTGTTGGGGAGGGAGATGCGTTGATTGCTCAAGATGGTGAAGTTTTTCTCTGCCGTTGGAAGAAAGATGAGCGGACAGACCGATTACGATTCTATACACATGATGGATTCGAGATTTCCATGAATGCTGGTAAAACCTGGATTGAAGTCGTAGACTCACTCGACCAGGCTGACCCGTACGATGCTGAATAATACTCGCTTGACAAAGGACGTCACCAAAGTTATGGTGACGTCCTGTTCTTTTTGACCGGAGGTAGAGATGACCCGTGAAGAACTGCTCAACATGTTTCATAAACTGATTCCCGAATCTGGTATCACGGTTGCGGTCGAGGCGCTCAACTGTTGGCGCTCTACCAGACACCAGCCTACACCTACGTCGAGCTCGGCGATGTCCGCCGGCTCATCGCTCTCTGCGCGTAACGCAAACGCCCGTCGAGGTCTAAACTCGCCGGGCGGATTTTTTATATTACAATTTGCATAAGTTTGAGGAGGTGCCTCCAGGGGGAACTAAATTTTTGCAATCACTATTCTTGGCTTGCTGGCCAGATCTTTTAGTACTTCAACGTCACTTGCTGGGAAATGGTCTCGCACCAACGACGGCGCAGAAATTTCTTGTGACGGATCGATTTCAAAAAGGATTTCAGTTTCAGAAGGGAAGAGATCACGATGTTCCTGTATTTGAGAGAGGAGACTGTGGTAAAGATCGAGTCCGTCAACACCGCTAATGATGGCATTTCTTGGTTCATAGTTGACAATATCAGGGTCAAGCGTTGGCCATTGTGCAATTCGAGCGTATGGCAGATTTGCAATGATAATCGCCTGGTGTTGCGGCCCAGTAGTCTTCATGTTTTTTTCAAGATATGGCTCCATCAGACTGCCAGGTAGGAAAGAAATCATATGCTCAGCCTGGTGGGCCTCGGTATTATATTTGGCAACGGCTAAGGCCTTAGCGTTAATCTCGGTAGCGATTACCGGCTGTTCGGTTTCTTTAGCTAGAGTGATGGCAATGATTCCAGAGCCTGTGCCGATATCGAAAACTAAACTTGTCGGTCGAATATGCTCAATCGCTTTCTCGATCAATTGCTCAGTCTCGGGGCGGGGGATTAATACGGATGGATTAACAAAAAACGGTCGGCCATAAAAATCCTTACGTCCAATTATATAGGCTACCGGTTCGTGGCGCATCCGACGTTCAATCATTCGGTGAAATTTTTCCGTGACAATTTCTGGGAGCTCGTCTTCAAAATGCGCAAATAAATATGACGTTGGCCTTTTCAGACATTCAGCCAATAAAATTTGAGCATCAAGCATGGGGTTGAGTTTGGTCTGCCGCTTCTCATGCGCTGTCTCTTTTAGTTGCCCCTGGCCCCAATTAAGAGCCTCGATTATTTTCATAGCTGCTCTTCCTGTACGGAAAGTTTTAGTTCGGCAATGATGTCATCTAAGTTGCCGTTTAAGATTACCGGTAAATTATGCCATGATTTTTTGATTCTGTGATCTGTGATGCGATCTTGTGGGTAATTGTATGTTCTGATTTTTTCTGAACGATCACCAGTACCGATTTGACTACGGCGCTTAGCTTTCATTTCAGCTTGTTTTATTTCCTGTTCATGAGCGAAAACTCGAGCTCGGATGATTTCCATAGCTCGTTCCTTATTTTGTTTTTGTGAACGTTCCTCCTGACAGTAAACAAGAATACCAGTTGGTTTGTGGATGATTCTAACTGCCGAGTACGTGGTGTTGACTGATTGGCCACCAGCACCGGTTGAAGTTGTGGCCTCGATGCTTAGATCTTTTGGGTCGAGTTTGAATTCCTTTTCTTCAATTTTAGGAAAGACAGCTACAGTGGCTGCTGAAGTGTGAATGCGACCTTGCTTTTCTGTTTCTGGTACGCGTTGAACGCGGTGGACTCCGGATTCATACCTCATATCACCAAAGGCTCCTTTACCCTGAACTTGAAAAATGATTTCCTTAATTCCGCCCAGGTCATTTAAACTTTGAGAAGCAACAATAACTTTACGTTTTTTGTTTTCTGCAAAGTGGTGGTACATCCGATAAAGGTCACCTGCGAAGAGTGCGGCTTCATCGCCGCCAGTCCCAGCGCGGATTTCAACGATCGCATCGTTTTTATCTATTGGATCCTGCGGGACAAAAGCTAAGCGGACCTGTTGTTCAGCTTGCGGCAGTCTTGTTTCCAGGTCTTCAATTTCAACACTGGCCAGAGTTCGAATTTCTGGATCAGTATCAGAAAGTGCTTTTTTTGCATCTGCTAAATTTCGTTCCAAAGTTCTGTATTGTAGAGCAGCTTCAAGTTTATTTTTAGCATCCTGAAAAGCCCGGTGGGTATCTTCCAGTTTTTTTGGATCAGAAATAATGGTCGCATCGGTTAACTGCACCTCTAGTACTTTAACTCGGTTTTCTTCTTCAGTGATGAGTTTATCGAGATTCATAGACTGATTATACTTCAATCAAAAAACTCAGCAACAAAATTGCTGAGTTTTATATTTTTAAATATTTAAGCCTCGTTGCCTTCCTTGGCTTTCTTATCCGCTTTCATCTTGGCACGAGCAGCCCGCTTGGCTGTTTTGGCTTTATGGTCAAGAACCTTGTCGCTCTTAATTTTTGTACTTTTTTCAAACTTTTCAACACGACGAGCTGTGTCGACGATTTTTTGCTTGCCGGTGTAGAAAGGGTGACATTTTGAACAAAGCTCAATAGTCAGGTCAACCTCAGTTGAACCGGTGGTAATGATGTTACCGCAAGCGCAAGTAATCTTGGTTTTTTCGTTGTAAGTTGGGTGGATACCAGTTTTCATATCGCCGAAATCCTATCATGTTGGCCAAAAGGTGTCAACTTTTGGCTGATATTGGCCATGCTCTTTACAAAATGAAAAAAATCAGCTAGTGTAAAAAGTCCCTATGGACTTGATTTGCTCTTTGTACAAATTTGATTCCAACCAGTTCCAACCCCTTCAGGAGAGATGTCATGAATTTCTGGCAAACCCTCGCACTTGTTGTCATCTTTACCTCGACCGGCTGTCTGCCGACCACGGCAAAGCTCAGTGATCCCGATTGGGATACGGCCATCGAGACCGACACTGACACGGACACCGATTCCGATACAGATTCTGACACCGATACGGACACAGACTCCGATACCGATACGGATCCTGATCCGGACGGCGACGGCGACGGCTATCCGGCTTCGACTGACTGCGACGATACTGACAGAGATGTTCATCCGGGAGCCGATGAGCTCTGCGACACCATCGACAACAACTGTGTCGACGGCATCGACGAGCCTGGTGCGGTCGACGGCACTGCCTATTACATCGACGACGATGGCGATGGGCATGGCCTCGACGGTACAGCACAGACCTACTGCGCTGATCCTGGTGTCGGCTTCAGCCTCCTCGACGATGACTGCGATGACGGCAACGAGCATATTCATCCAGACATGATCGAAGTCTGCGACAACCTCACTGACGACGACTGCGATACGCAGATCGACGAAGAGCTCGACGACGACGGTGACACCTACACCAACTGCGACATGGACTGCGACGACACTCGTGCCGACGTTTTCCCTGGTGCGGATGAGTACTGTGACGGGGTCGACAACGACTGCGACACCTTCACCGACGAAGAAGGCGCACTCGACGGCACACCCTACTACGTCGATGCTGACACC
>JBDRDZ010000043.1:0-4792 GCA_043820165.1 Patescibacteria group bacterium | reverse complement strand
GATGACTAAAACAGCGATAATAAACTTATAAAAAAAATTTCTCATATGAGAACTATTATAAAGTGAAACAGGATATTCGCCAAATTATTGACGATGATTCGCGCCAATTGCCTCAGAAATATTTGAATAACCGTCTTTTTTTAGCAACTCAACCAAACCTTGATTAATTTGGCCAATAAGTTGTGGGCCATTGTAAATCATCCCGGTAATTAGCTGAACAAGTGAAGCACCACGTTTAATTTTCTCGTATGCGTCTTGCGCACTAAAGATCCCACCAACACCAATAATTACATAACGATCACCGTATTTTTTATACATGTGTGAAATAAGTTCATTTGACGGCTCAAAAGTCGGTCGGCCACTAATGCCTCCCTGCCCTTTCTGGCTGACTTCTTCTTGATCGATAGTCTGGCGATCGCGATTTTTAGTCAAATTAGACAGAACTACGCCGTCAACACGATGATGATCCATAACTGTTACTAGATCATCCAAATCTTGATTTGAAATATCAACCGGCAATTTTACAAAAACTGGTTTCTTGGTTTCAAAACGGTCAAGGGTAGCCAATAGTCGATTCAATTTTTCTGGCGTCGTAAACGGCTCACCACCAAAAGCGTTCGGACAGCTGACGTTGACAATGAAAAGATCACCAACGTCAGTAAAGGCTTCGAGGGCTTTGGCATAATCAGAAATGCCCATGTCTTCATCGGCTGTCTCGAATGAATTGGTTTTGGCAATACTTGTCGCCATCGGGATATTAAATTTTTTGTTCTTCAGGCGCCGGGAGATGACTTCGCAGCCATCATTCTTCAAGCCATAGTTGACAATCAAGCCTTTTGATTTTGGCAAACGCCACAAACGAGGTTTAACGTTACCGTTACACTTCTCGCCAGTCACCGAACCTATCTCTTCAAAGCCGAAGCCAACTGACGGCATAATATCCACCATCAACGCATCTTTATCAAAGCCGGCGGACAAGCCAACAGGATTTGGGAACTTAATACCTAAAATCTCCTGTTCAAGAATTGGGTTAGTATATTTGAAAAGACCAGATATAATCGCCCTGGCAAACCCAATCCGCCCTAAAATCCTGCCTATCATCGTAAATCGATCATGAATAACTTCTGGATCAACACGAAAAAACAACGGCTTAGCCACTTTTTGATAGGTCCAATTGGCGAGCGATGGTAAAAACATAAATGTTAAGTATAATGATTCTACATGAAAACTGCACAAAATCAAACTAAATATGAATCTTGAAAAACAAATCTTTGATAAATTAAAGCCTTATTGCAACAAAGAGCGCGCTGAGCACGATCTTGGCTATATGAACACAAAATACGAACTTCTTGGCTGCAATATGCCGACCGTGCGGCAAGTGGCCAAAGAAGTCTATCGTGAGGTTGACAATCTTGATCATCGGACCCGATCAAAGATGATCGATGAAGTCTGGCGCTCGTCAAACGTTTTCGACGTACTTTATGTTTGTCTGATTTACTTTGACAATCGCCGTGGCAAAAATGATCTGGGCGATTGGCGCTTGTTAAAAAATTGGAGTATTAAAATCGACAACTGGGGACATTCGGACCAGCTCAGCAATATTTTCGCTGATCTGCTCGATCGCTATCCAAAGCAGATCTACCCGATGCTGCAGCACTGGAATAAATCTAAATTGCCTTGGCAACGACGATTGTCACTCGTTAGCTTGCTCGGTTATGCTAGCCAACGCCATCAATTTCTGCCCGTAAGTAAAATTTTGCCTTTAGTCCAATTTTGTTTAACCGATGATCACTTTTACGTGCAACGCGCTGTTGGCTGGACGCTACGCGAGTGCGGTCACATCTACCCGAAAGAAGCAAAAGCTTTCGTCAAAAAATATATTCTCGAACTTTCACCTGTTGCTTTTACGACAGCGACGGAAAAATGGGATCAGAAAGAAAAAGAACCGTTGAAGAGAGTGAGAAAAGCACGAAGAGCTACAGGGGCTAGAAGGAGCTAAAGGGAGCTATCGAGGGCCTAGCCTAATCCCTAGTCACTAATCCCTAGTCCCTTGTGCTATAATCAATCCGTATGACACCAACAAAAAAAGTGAAGGCAGATAAAAAAAATTTGCCTTCATCCCGACGATCTTCCGCTGAAGGAGGGATCTCTCAAAAACCAACCGAAATACGCGAATTGATCGATGCTATCAACGCTCTTAACGAGCAAGTAAAGAAAAACGCCCCAAAGCGGGGCTGGAAAAGATTTTTCCTTCAATTTTCTCTTGGCGTTTTTCAAGGCGTCGGCCTGGTAATCGGCTCGGTTATTATTGCTTCTATCGCTTTACTCATGCTGCAAAAAGTACTCATGTCGCCGGCTTTTCAGCAGACTGTCAGTAACGCCGTGACCGATGTTTTACAACAAGCTATTTCATCCGGTATCGGACTTTAACGAATCGTCAACTGAATTTCACCCGATGGCGCCGCGGTGACGTAAGCCACGCGGTGTTTTGTTTTTACTAGTTTCATCCGGCGCAGTTTTGCTTCCATGCGATGGACAAATGTTCCTGGTTCGTCAGTTAAAACCGTCGTGTAAACACCGGCTTTGAGTGTTAATTGACGTGCGACACTAGCATTTGGGCAGGCAATCACGATCGGTGCATTCGGTCGGAAAACGTTAATTTTCTGGGCAATATCACCGTATGTGGATGAAGTGGCAATAAAATCAATCTGATCGTTTTCAGCCATGACATGAATCGCGTGAGCCATTGATGTGCCGAGATCTGGGATATTATGTAATTGAAAAAAACCTATATCATCCAAACGTGAAGCCTCAGTTTCTTCAATGATGGTATTCATGGCCTTGACTGTAACTACCGGATACTGACCAGTTGCACTCTCGGCCGAAAGCATAACAGCATCGGTATGATCGATAACAGCATTAGCAACGTCGGACACTTCCGCTCGTGTAGCACGAGGACTTTCAACCATTGAATCCATCATGTGCGTGGCTACGACAATCGGTTTGCCAGTCTGGCGGCATATTTCAATAAATTCTTTTTGGATGATCGGAACTTCTTCGAAAGGAATCTCGACACCAAGATCCCCGCGAGCGAACATAACACCATCAACTGCAGCTAAAATTTCCAGAAAATTCTCAACCGCTGCTCGACGCTCAATCTTCACAATAATTCGAGGTGGTACTGTACCGAGCGATCGACATTTGGCTAGGATAATCTTACGAACCTTTTGAACAACAGCTGCAGATTCAACAAACGACAAAGCTACCCAATCGACTTCATTTTCCAAGCCAAACATCAGATCCTCATGATCTTTTTTAGTATAAGCCGAGGTCGACACTTTGGAATCAGGCAAGTTCATGCCTTTATGCGATTTAAGCATGCCACCAGCCACAACTTTAGCTGAAATAATCCGACCACGGACAGTGGTCACCTCAGCTTCGAGTTTGCCGTCATCCATAAAAATACGATGACCTTTCTTCACGTCCCTGTGCAAATTACTATACGTCACCGGTAAATGTTTATCGCCTGGCTTGAATTCATCTGAAGCAGAATTATACGAAATTCTTTGACCGACACTCAGTTTAACGTCTTCTGATAAAGTGCCGATGCGAATCTTCGGCCCTTGCAAATCCTGCAGGATGCCAACTATCTTGTCAGTCTTACGAGCAGCCTGACGAATGTGAGTCATTAATTTTTTATGATCCGGATGCGTGCCGTGGGAAAAATTTAACCGAGCCACGTTCATGCCAGCATTGATCAGCCGCGTCAACATTGAAACCGATGACGTAGCCGGTCCGATGGTGCAAATAATTTTTGTTCTTTTTTCTTCCATACAAAATCAATTATACCAAAAGCGCCAAATTGGCGTTTTTTTTATTCACATTTTGTTTTATTTCAACCACTCACTGGCATCCATGATCGCCGCAATTTCATCGATGGTCATTAATTGACCGACATCAATAGTCTCACCAGCCAAAATTGGATTGATAATTAAGAAATAATTGAAAAAACCGCTATTAATCGTGTAGACGTAATCTGGCCAGGTCTCGCCAACAACAGAAGCAGCAGCATCTTCATTGGTAAAGGCGCGTAGTATCGGCTGTTTCGGATTGTTTTTGTTCTCAAAAACCATGTAGACAGCCGGAGCGGATTCAAACTTTAGCAACACTGTCCCTTCTTTTGGGAACACAGGAGAGTCGACTGGCAGAGTTGGTAAAGTCGCGTCTGTCACTATTTTTACAAGTGATAAGCTCGGTTGATAGGTAAAGTAGCTAAAAAGATTGATGATTGGACGACGAGAAAAGAAATCAGTGATGTAATAAATGAATGGGAATGACGGTGCTTTAATATAATCACCTTCAACGACTTGTGAAATCGTCTGCATCTCGCCAGTCACTGGCGATGGACCCATTTCTTGTGTATCCGGAGCTTCGTCGATAATTTCATTCGGCTGACAGTGGCTAATCTCATCAACTCGAATTGTGTCAGCGACAATGCTCGAGATATTTCCGGAAACACTCTTGTAACGAACATAGACGGTTCTGTTACCAATCCCTCCGCCCAGCGTCCACTGAGTCCGGAATTCATCAATTACGCGAAGATCGTCACCGCGGACTTCCTCGTTATTATTGACGTTTGATACGAATGCCCGCCAACTAGCATCTTCGAAGGTATTATAGTTTGATATTTGATATTGATCAGCTTGGGAAGCTTTGAGAGACAAGGTCACGATTGGTGAGATTAAGCAAGTTTCGTTAGCAAGAATCTCAACTGAGTTGTTTGTGACTGATT